>JBHIBR010000115.1:0-6295 GCA_046759145.1 Nitrospinota bacterium
CCAGCGGGTGATCACCATCCACCTGGATGAGACCCTCGGCCTGGTGGAGGAGATCATGCGCCTGGCGGAGATCCGCCACGTCCCGGTGGTGAAGGGGGGTGAGCTGGTGGGCATCGTGAGCCAGCGGGACCTCTTGCGCGCCATGCTGAGCTCGGCGGTCAACCCCACCCTCGAGGAGCAGAAGAGCTTCCTCGAGTCGGTGGACATCCAGAAAGCCATGACGACCGAGGTGGTCACCATCGGCGCGGATGCCCCGGTGCGGGAGGCCGCCCGGCTCATGCTCGAGCGCAGGATCGGCTGCCTTCCCGTCCTGGGAGAAAAGGGAGAATTGGTGGGGCTCCTGACCGAGGCCGACATCCTCCGCTACCTGGTGGAGCAGCTCCCGGAGGCGTGAGGGGGAGGCCGCCTCGGGCAGGGACCTCGCGGGCAAGGTGGCGGTGGTGACTGCGGCCAGCAAGGGCCTCGGCAAAGCGACCGCCCTGGGCCTGGCCCGCGAGGGGGCAAAGGTGGCTCTCTGCTCCCGCGACCGCGCTCGCATAGAGGCGGCGGCCCGGGAGGTGACTGAGGCCGGCGGGGGGCCGAGGCGCGCGGGGTGAGCCCCGAAGAGGTGCTGCGGGAGGTGGAGCGGGGGATCCCGCTCGGCCGGATCGGCCGGCCCGAGGAGCTGGCCGCCCTGGTGGTGTTCCTGGCCCTTCCCGCGAGCTCCTACATCGCGGGGGCAGCCTTCCAGGTGGACGGAGGCCGCATCCGCAGCCTCTATTGAGAGGGAAAGGGGAGGCCTAGAAGACGCTGGAGGGCCCTCCGGCAGGCTTGCTCCTTCGCGGCGCACTCGCCCTCGCCGCCGTCCTCCCTCCCATCCCCTCAGGACCTCTTCTTGAAGAGGTTCTCGAAAGCCTCCCGCGCCTTCTGGGCGACCTGGGGGCCCCCCGCCGCATCCCCGGCCTCGCGGAGCTCGTAGAAATCGCAGAAATTGTTCAGCTCTTTGTCCCGGACCCACTCCGCCGCGGGCTCAAGGCACTGGTTGTGGGCGTTGCGGTCGTAGAAACGGCACTGGACACAGCAGTGGAGGTCCCGGCGGCAGTGCGGGCATAGCTCGTGGCGGGCCACACTTCCCTCCCACGCGATGGAGCGGCCGCAGAAGGCACAGTGAGCAGAGATGGTGCGCATGGGCAACCTCCAGAGGCCAACCAACCCGTCCCTATTATAAGGATCGGGAGGGGAGGGCTCCAGCCGCAGCCCGCTTGACGGAGGGAGATAGCGGAAAAGATACTGGTAGGATGGGCATGCGGTGCGCGGGCGCACGCAGTGGCAAGCGGCGGAACTGAGGGCTCCATGGCCCAGGCCATCGTCATCGAGGGCGCACGTGAGCACAACCTCAAGAACATCTCCCTGCGCCTTCCCCGCGAGCGCCTCATTGTGGTGACCGGGCCGAGCGGCTCGGGCAAATCCAGCCTCGCCTTCGACACCATCTACGCCGAGGGCCACCGACGCTACGTGGAGTCCCTCTCCACTTACGCCCGCCAGTTCCTGGAGCGGGTGGAGAAACCTGATGTGGACCTGGTGGAGGGGATCAGCCCCGCCATCGCCATCCAGCAGAGAAACCCCGTCAAGCACTCCCGCTCCACGGTCGGCACCGCCACCGAGGTCTACGACTACCTCCGCCTTCTCTTCGCCAAGGTGGGGGTGACCCACTGCCCTGACTGCGGGCGCCCGGTGCGACCCTCCACTGTGCAGGAGACCGTGGAGCAACTCCTCCGTGACCATCCCGGCCGGCGTGCCCTGGTGCTCTTCCCGACGGGGCTGGGGCCGGGGGACGCCCTGGAAGAGGCGCTGGGAGGCCTCTCCGCCCGCGGATTCGCGCGGGTGGAAGTGGGCGGAGAGGTCCACCTCCTCGCGCCGGGGTTGGGGGCAAGGCTCGCCCCGGCCCTGGGAGCAGGGGTGCCGCTACGCGGGGTGGCAGACCGGGTGGTGCTGGAGGAGTCCCACCGCGCGCGGCTGGCCGACTCCCTAGAAGTGGCCTTCAACGAGGGCCAGGGGGCCGCGCTCGTGCAATTGCTGGAAGGCGCCCCTGCCGAGGGTCGGGGCCGAGCGGCCGAGCCCTCCCCTCATCCGGCCCCCCCGCGCGGTCCCCTCCTGCGCTTCAGCCGGAGTTTCGAGTGCCCCGACTGCGGCCGCACCTTCGAGCCTCCGACGCCGCTCCTCTTCTCCTTCAATAGCCCCCAGGGGGCCTGTCCCGCCTGCGGGGGATTCGGCAACACCCTCGACTTCGACCCCGACCTCATCGTGCCCGACTGGAACAAGACCCTCGCCCAGGGGGCGGTAGAGCCTTGGGCCAAGCCCCGCTACCGCTACCGCTGGGGCCGCCTGCTCCAGGAGCTCTCCCAGGAGAAGGGCCTCGACCTGCACAAACCCTTCAAGGATCTCTCCGCCCGGGAGCGGCGCTGGATCTTCCAGGGGGTGGGGAGCTTCCCGGGGGTCCAGGGTTTCTTCGAGAGGCTCAGGCGGAAAAAATACAAGGTCTGGGTGCGGGTGTTCATCCGCCAGTACCAGAGCTCGGTCCCCTGCCGGCGCTGCCGGGGGAGCCGGCTGCGGGAGGAGGCCCTCTTCGTCCGCGTGGGGGGGAAGACCATCGCCGAGGTGACGGCCCTCTCGGTCCGCGAGGCGCTCCGCTTCGTGGAGGGGTTCTCCCTCCCCCCCGCCCCGCAGGCGGTGGCCCAGGACATCCTCGAGCAGCTTCGCCAGAGGCTCTCCTTCCTGGAGTACGTGGGGGTGGACTACCTCACCCTGGATCGCCTCACCCGCACCCTCTCGGGGGGAGAGGCGCAGCGGATCAACCTCGCCAACCAGCTCGGGGCGCAGCTGACCGGCACCCTCTACATCCTGGACGAGCCGACGGTCGGCCTCCACCCCCGCGACAACGCCCGCCTCCTCACCATCCTCCGGAGCCTCGTGGAGAGGGGCAACAGCCTCCTGGTGGTCGAGCACGACCGAGACGTCATCTCGGCGGCCGACTACCTCGTGGACCTGGGGCCGCGGGCGGGGGAGAACGGGGGTGAGGTGGTGTTCGCGGGGGAGAGGGAGGAGTTCCTCCGCGCGGCCTCCTCCTCCACCGCCCGCTACCTACGGGGGGAGCAACAGGTCGTCCCCCCTCGGCCCCGCCCCCAGGCGCGCGCGAGGGGGGCGCCCGGCGGGCGCCTCGTGGCGCGGACAAGAGGTCCCGACGGCGTGCGCCGCCTCTCCCTGCTGGGCGCCCGGGAGAACAACCTCAAAGGGGTGGACCTCCACCTCCCCCTGGGCAAGTTCATCTGCATTACGGGGGTCTCGGGTTCGGGCAAGAGCACCCTCATCCACGACACCCTCTACAACGCCCTCGACCGCATCTTCCACAGCTCGCCCGGGCGCATCGGCTCCTTCAAGCAGATCCACGGCTTCGAGCACATCCGCGACGTGGTCCTCCTGGACCAGAACCCCATCGGCCGCACCCCCCGGAGCAACCCCGTCACCTACATCAAGGCCTACGACCCCATCCGGAGGCTCTTCGCCGAGACGCCCGCAGCGCGCAGACTGCGCCTGGGGCCGGGCCACTTCTCTTTCAATGTGCCGGGGGGTCGCTGCGAGAAGTGCGCGGGCTCGGGCCACCTCAAGGTGGAGATGCACTTCATGGCGGACATCTTCATCCGCTGCCCCGAGTGCGAGGGAAGGCGCTTCCACCACTCGGCCCTGGAAGTCCGCTGCCGGGGGCTGGCCATCCCCGAGGTGCTGGAGCTCACGGTGAACGAGGCCCTGCAGTTCTTCCACGACTCCCCGCCGGTGGTGAACAAGCTCCTGGCGCTGCGGGAGGTGGGCCTGGGTTACCTGCGGCTGGGCCAGCCCGCCACCACCCTCTCGGGGGGGGAGGCCCAGCGGCTCAAGGTGGCCGCCCAGCTCGCCTCGAAGCCCCCCCGGGACGTCCTCTACCTGCTGGACGAGCCCACCACGGGGCTCCACTTCCAGGACGTGGAGTGCCTCCTCCGGGTGCTCCGGCGCCTGGTGGCCTTGGGCAATACGGTGGTGGTCATCGAGCACAACCTGGATGTCATCCGCGCCGCCGACCACATCATCGACCTCGGGCCGGAGGGGGGCGAGAGGGGGGGGACCATCGTGGTCGAGGGGCCCCCGGAGATGGTGGCGGAGCACCCGGACAGTCATACCGGCCGCTTCCTCAAGACCTACCTCCAGAGGCTGCGGCCCGCCCCGAAGCCCATTCCGACAGCAGGCGCCCCTTCCGGCGAGGCGGTCTGAGGCGGGAGGGAGGCCCTTGGCCGGCGAAGCACGGGGGGGGCGGTGGGGGCGGGAAGTCCTCTTCCTGCTGGGGCTGCTGGCCCTGCTGGCGGCCGCCCTGGGAGTGCTCATCTCGCCGGCCTTTCGGCTGGCCCGCAGCGCCCTCCTCCTCCAGGCCCTCCTTCAGCCCGGCCCCAGTTCCCTCCTCTACCAACTGACCGAGCCGCCCACCCGGCGAGGGCTCTCCCTCTCTGTGGCGGGGGAGGCCCTTCGCTCCGACCTCTACCTCCCCGCCGGGGAGGGTCCCCACCCCGGCCTCCTCGCCATCCACGGCCTCACCGACCGGGGCAAGGACGACCCCAACCTCGCCCGCCTCGCCGAGACCCTGGCCCGGGGCGGATGGGCCGTGATGGTGCCCGAGTTTCCCGCCATGAAGGCCCTGCGGGCGGAGGCCGGCGAAGCGAAGCGGGTGGCGGCATTCTTCCTCGCGCTCGAGAAGTTGCAGGAGGTGCGGAGGGGTTCCTCGGGCCTGCTCGCTTTCTCCTTCGGGGCGGGCCCCGCCTTCCTGGCCGCGGCCAGGCCCGAAGTGCGCGAGCGGGTCCGCTACGTGGTGGCCTTCGGCGCCTACTACGACCCCTTCAACGTCATCCGCTTCCTCACGACGGGACACTACGAGTTCGGCGGAGAGCGCTTCCAGGGGACGCCCCGGCGGGAGGGGAAGTGGTTCTTCGTGCTGTTCAACCTCCACACCTTCGACCTCGGCCCCTGGGAGCAAGTGGTGCGCGCCATCGTAAGCCGCAAGCTCCACGACGAGCGGGCGCCCATCGCCGACCTGACGCGACGGCTGCCTCCCCGGGGGCAGAAGCTCCTGGCCCTGGTGGAGAACTCCGACCCCGCGCGCTTTTCCTCCCTCCTCGCCGAGCAACCCCGCCAGTGGCTTGATCGGGCCCGGGCACTCTCTATGGAAGGTGTGCTCCCCCGCACGCGGGCGAAGTTCTTCCTCATCCACGGCCGCCTGGACCCCCTGGTTCCCCACACCGAGAGCCTGCGCCTCCAAGCCTCGGCCGGGGACCCGGAAAGGGTATCGGTGACCCTGGTCCGCTTCTTCAAGCACGTGGAAACCCGCAGGCCCGGTACGTTCCTCACCCTGGGGGCGGACGCCGGGCGGCTCGCCCTCGTCCTCTACCGCATCCTGGAACTCGCGGGAGAGTGAGCCGCGATTGGGGGGCCACTATTTAGCGACGCTCGAAAGGGTGCATTCGCCAGGACAGGTGAGCGGAGGAGAACCTCGACTTGGGCGACATGATGGGGGCCTTCGCGACTGGGGTCGGGATCGGCGTCATCTTCACCCTCCTCCACCTTCCCGCCCCGGTGCCCCGGGCCTTCGCCGGAGTGCTCGGGATCGTGGGGATGTGGGTGGGTTTCGCGCTCGTGATCTTGGTGCGGGATAGGTGGCTCAGATAAAAGGCTCCCGAACCGAGAGGGGTCGAGCCCGCGCCGATCGGGGCGCCGTGGATTACTCTTCCTCTCCCTCCTCGGCTCGCCCCAGACTCCTCCCCGACCGGACAGACCCGAAGCCATAACGCTCCCGGACCTCATCGACCTTGCGGGTGAGGGCTTCGAGCTGTTCGCGCCGCTCGTGGCCGAAGAGCGAGAGCTGCTCCCCGCTGCGGCTGAGGGCTGAGAGGCTCACCCCCAGGAAGCGGATGCGGGGCCGCCCCCCCTTGGCGAGGACTCCGCGCAGGAGACCCAGCACCACCTCCCGTATGGGAGCGTCCAGGTCCGTCCCCTCCTCCAGCATCCGCGCCCGGGTGACGGTGCGGAAATCCGCGTAGCGGAGCTTCAGGGTGACCCGGCGCGCCCGCAGGCCGTGGTGCCGGGTGCGCGAGGCTACCCGTTCGCCCAGGGCGATGAGCTCTCTCTCCAGGCGGTGCGCATCTTCGATGTCTTCGCTGAAGGTGGTCTCCTTGCTGATGGATTTGGGCTCGCCGGGGGGCTCCACGGCGTCCTCGGAGATCCCCCTCGCCTTCCGGTA
>JBHIBR010000116.1:0-6280 GCA_046759145.1 Nitrospinota bacterium
TCGGCGAGCAGCGCCCCCCCCAGCTCCGCCCCGGCCCGGGTGCTCCCCCGCGCACCCCCCGTCTCGCGAGCGCGGGCCCGAACCTCGGCCGAGAGGGAAGAAGCGACCGCCAGAGTCTGCCCGGCCGCGTCGTCCACCAGCTGGGCGTAGAGATGCTTCTGGCTGCGGAACACACACAGGCGGGGGCGCTCGGGACTGCCCCAAATCTTCTTCCGCACGCGCCGGTGGCGCGCCTCTCTCGCCAGCACCTTACGGGCCGTGGCCATGCGCCCGCTCCCAGCTAGACACCCGCTTTGCCCACTTTCCGCCGGACGGCCTCGCCCACGTAGCGCACCCCCTTCCCCTTATAGGGCTCGGGGGGCTTGAGCGCGCGGAGCTCCGCCGCCACCCGGCCGACCTTCTCTTTGTCAATCCCCAGGACGCGGACCAGGTTCCGGTTGCGCTGGTCGATCTCGAAGCGCACCCCCTCGGGGGCGCTGAAGGAGATGGGGCGGCTGAAGCCGAGGTGGAGGGTGAGCCTCTGCCCCTGCAAGAGCACCCGGTAGCCAAGCCCCTGGACCTCGAGCTCCTTGGCGAACCCCCGCGTCACCCCCTCCACCATGTTGGCGAGGAGGGTCCGGGTGAGACCATGGAGGGAGCGGTCGAGCCTCCCGTCCGAGGGACGGCGCACCCGCACCTCCCCTTCCGCCACTTCCACCTGGACGCGGGGGTGCAGCTCGCGCTCGAGGGCGCCCCGGGGCCCCCGCACCCGCACCGTCCGCCCCTCCAGCTGGACCTCCACCCCGTGGGGGAGGGGAATGGGCTTTCGTCCGACGCGCGACATGGCCTCGCCCTCACCAGACGAAACAGAGCACCTCGCCCCCCACGCTCCGGCGGCGGCACTCTTCGTCTGTGAGGATCCCCTGCGATGTGGTGAGGATGGCCACCCCCAGGCCGTTCATCACGCGGGGGATCTCCCCCCGGCCCACATACACCCGGCGGCCGGGGCGACTCACCCGCTTCAAACCTCGGATGGCGTCCTCCCCCCGGTCGGTCCGCTTGAGCTCGATGAGGAGCTTGCCCTGCTTGCCGTCGGCCTCCACCGCGTAGCCGCGGATGTAGCCCTCCCGATGGAGGATCCCCGCGATCCGCTCCTTGATGCGCGATCCGGGCACCTCCACCGTGTCGCGGCGGGCCCGGGCGGCGTTGCGGATCCGGGTCAGCATATCCGCGATGGGGTCTGTCACCGCGGCACCTCCCTCACCAGCTGCTCTTGATCACTCCGGGGATCTGGCCCTCCAGCGCCAGCTGGCGGAAACAGATGCGACAGAGCTTGAACTTGCGCAGATAGCCCCGCGGGCGCCCGCAGCGCTGGCAGCGGTAGCGCGTCCGCACCTTGAACTTGGGCTTGCGCTTGGCCTTCTCGATGAGCGCCGTTCGCGCCACGGGCTCGCTCCTCAACCCCGGAAGGGCACCCCCAGCATCCGCAGGAGGGCTTTTCCCTCCTCGTCCGTGCGGGCGGTGGTGCAGACCACCACCCCGAGGCCCCGGACCTTGTCCACCTTGTCGTAGTCCACCTCGGGGAAGACCACCTGCTCGCGGATCCCCAGGCAGTAGTTCCCCC
Source organism: Nitrospinota bacterium (assembly GCA_046759145.1). Classification (GTDB taxonomy): domain Bacteria; phylum UBA8248; class UBA8248; order UBA8248; family JBHIBR01; genus JBHIBR01. Next base: position 1,604 of record JBHIBR010000116.1, read on the forward strand.
GCCCGTCGAATGCGCGGTCGGAGAGCCCGCGGAAATCCCGCACCCGGGGCAGGGCCACGCTCACTAGGCGCTCGAGGAACTCATACATGTGGTCCCCTCGGAGGGTGACCTTGCACCCGATGGACATGCCCTCGCGGAGCTTGAAGTTGGCGATCGAGCGGCGGGCCCGGGTGACGATGGGTCGCTGGCCACTGATGACCGCCAGCTCCTCCATCCCCCGCTCCAGGACCGCGTGATTGCGGGACGCCTCTCCCAGCCCCATGTTGAGGACGATCTTCTCCAGGCGGGGGACCTGCAGGGAGTTCTTGTAAGCGAACTCCCGCATCAGGGCAGGGGCCACCTCCTTGCGGTAGCGCTCCTTGAGGCGGGGCAGCCTCGCGGTCTTCGTCGCCATGGCCTCCGCGCTCACAGGGTGTCCAACTGCTCCCCGCTGCGGCGGGCTACGCGCACCGCGCGGCCATCCTCCAGCCGCTTGCGGGCCACCCGGGTCGGATGGGATGTCTTGGGGTCGACGGGCATGACGTTGGAGATGTGGATCTTCCCCTCCCGCTCCAGGATGCCCCCCTGCTGGGTGCGGGCCGAGGGGCGGGTGTGGCGCTTGATGAAGTTCACCTTCTCCACCACCACCCGGCCCTCCTCGCGGAGCACAAGGAGGACCTTCCCGCGCTTTCCCTTCCCTTTGCCCGCGATGACCTCCACGATGTCCCCCCGCTTCACGCTGTACTTGGGCTTCCTCTCACCGTGCGCCGCCCGCACCATCGTCGCCCCTCCCTCAGAGCACCTCGGGGGCCAGGGAGATGATCTTCATGAACCTCTTCCGCCGCAGCTCCCGCGCCACAGGCCCGAAGATCCGCGTGCCCGCCGGGTCTCCCGCCTCGTTGATGATGACCACCGAGTTGGTGTCGAAGCGGATGAAGGAGCCGTCCTCCCGGGGCGTGGTCTTTCGGGTCCGGACCACCACGGCCCGCTTCACCTCCCCCTTCTTGATGGGGGCATTGGGGACCGCCTCCTTCACGGCTACGACGACCACGTCGCCCAGGCCCGCGGAGCGGCGGCGGGTCCCGCCCAACACCTTGATGCACTGGACCTTGCGGGCGCCCGAGTTGTCCGCCACATCCAGCATGGTCCGCATCTGGATCACGACCCCCTCCCCCTCCTCAGCGCGCCCGCTCCACCACTTCCAGCAACCGCCAGCGCTTGTGGCGGCTGAGGGGGCGGGTTTCGATGATCCGGACCCGGTCTCCCGACCGCAGTTCGTCGTTGGGGTCGTGGACCAAGAACTTGCGAGTCCGGCGCACCACCTTGCCGAACTTGGGATGGCGGAACTGGCGAACCACCGCCACGGTGGCCGTCTTCTGCATCTGGTGGCGCACCACGGTCCCCATGCGCACCTTGCGCCGGGCGCGCTCAACCACGGGAGGCCTCCCCGGCCGAGCGCCCCCGCTCGAGGGAGCGCTCGCGCAGGAGGGTCTCGATGCGCGCGATGTCCTTCCGCAGCAACCGCACCCTCATGGGGTTCTCCAGCTGGCTGGTGGCCCGCCGGAAGTTGAGGTTGAACAGCTCCCGCCGGAACTCGGCGGCCTTCTCCCGAAGCTCCTCCTCGCTCAGCTGCCGGAGCTCGCTCGCACGCATGATGCCGCTCCCCTCAGGTCCCCACCACGCGGGTGGGGAGGGGAAGCTTGTGGGCCGCAAGCCGCAGCGCCTCTTTCGCGACCTCGCCCGAGACGCCCGCCATCTCGTACATCACGCGACCCGCCCGCACCACCGCCACCCACTCCTCGGGTGAGCCCTTCCCCTTCCCCATCCGGGTCTCCGCCGGTTTCTTGGTGAGGGGCTTGTCGGGGAAGATGCGGATCCAGATGCGCCCGTGGCGCTTCACGTGACGGGTCATGGCTACGCGGGCCGCCTCGATCTGGCGGGCGCTCACCCGCCCCGCCGCCAGGGCCTGAAGCCCGTAATCCCCGAAGGCGAGGGTGCAACCGCGCGTCGCCTTGCCCCGGACGCGCCCCTTGTGCTGCTTGCGGTACTTGGTCCGCCTCGGCATCAGCATGGCTCAGGCCCCCTCTGCGGGCCGCGGCGCCGCCGTGGGGCGGATGACCTCGCCCCGGAACACCCACACCTTGACGCCGATCATCCCGTAGGTGGTCTTGGCTTCGGCGAAGCCGTAGTCGATGTCGGCCCGGATGGTCTGCAGGGGCACGCGACCCTCTCGGTACCACTCGGTGCGGGCGATCTCCGCTCCCCCCAGGCGACCCGCACTCTGGACCTTGATCCCCTTGGCCCCGAAGCGCAGGGCCTGGGTCACCGCCCGCTTCATGGCCCGGCGGAAGGCGATGCGCCGCTCCAGCTGGAGGGCCACGTTCTCGGCGATGAGCTGCGGGTCGGTCTCCGCCTTCCGGACCTCCTTGATGTTGATGTAGACCTGCTTGGAGGTGAGGGCCTGGAGCTCGTTCTTGAGCTTGTCCACCTCCGCCCCCCGCTTGCCGATGATGATCCCCGGCCGCGCGGTCCAGATGTTCACCCGCACCCGCTCGGACGCCCGCTCCACTTGGACCATGGAGACGCCCGCGTGCCTCAACCGCTTCTTGATGTAGGCCCGCACCCGGAGGTCCTCGTGGAGGAGGTCGGCATAGTCCTTCTTCGCGATCCAAGTGGAGAGCCAACCCTTGTTGATCCCCAGCCGGAACCCCAGCGGGTGCACCTTCTGGCCCACGGCTCCCTCCTCAGGCTTCCTCGATCTCCACCGTCACATGCGTCGTTCGGTGGCGGATGCGGGCCGCGCGCCCCCGGGCCCGCGCCCGGTAGCGTTTGAGCGTGGGCCCCTGCTCCACCGCAATCTGCCGCACGATCAGGGCCTCGGCGTCGTCGGTCCCCCCGCGGTCAGCACTGTTGGCCACGGCCGAGCGGATGAGCTTGGCCAGAGGCTTGGCGGGCCGGCGCGGGGTGAGGGCGAGCAAATGCAACGCCTCGCTCACCTGCTTGCCCCGCACCAGGTCCGCCACCTGGCCCACCTTCCGCGGGGAGGCCCTCAGGTAGCGGAGCACCGCTCGCGAGGCCATGCCATCCCCCTCACTTGAGGCTGATCTGCCGCTTGGCCACCCCCGAGTGCGCTCGAAAGGTCCGGGTGGGGGCGAAATCCCCGAGCTTGTAGCCTACCATGTTCTCCGTCACGTAGACGGGCACGAACTTCTTGCCGTTGTGGACGGCGAAGGTGTGGCCCACGAACTCCGGGAGGATGGTGGACCGCCGGGACCAGGTGCGGATGATCCTCTTCTCCCGGGAGCCCTCCATCTGCTGCACCCTCTCCAGGAGCTTCGCGTCCACGAAGGCACCCTTGCGGACCGAGCGCGGCACCTCGACCCCTCCTCAGCGCCCCTTGCCCCGCCGCCGGATGATGAAGCGGTCCGAGGCCTTGCGGCGACGCGTCTTGTATCCCTTGGTGGGCACCCCCCAGGGGGTGCAGGGATGGCGCCCCCCGGAGCTCTTCCCCTCCCCGCCCCCCATCGGGTGGTCGACGGGGTTCATGGCCACCCCGCGGACGGTGGGACGGATGCCCAGCCAGCGGCGGCGGCCGGCCTTGCCCAGGCTCACGTTCTCGTGGTCCAGGTTGCCCACCTGCCCGATGGTGGCCATGCAGCGCAGGTGGACCATCCGCACCTCGCCCGAGGCAAGGCGGAGCTGCGCGTAGTCCCCCTCTTTGCTGAGGAGCTGGACGCTTGCTCCCGCGCTGCGGGCGAGCTGACCCCCTTTGCCGGGGGTGAGCTCCACGTTGTGGACTACGGTGCCCACCGGGACCCGCTCCAGGGGGAGGGCGTTGCCCGTGCGGATGTCAGCCTCGGGGCCCGAGACCACATGGTCGCCCACCTTGAGACCCAAAGGGGCGAGAATATAGCGTTTTTCCCCGTCCCGGTACACCACAAGCGCCAGGCGGGCGGAGCGGTTGGGGTCGTACTCGATGGAAACCACCCGGGCGGGTATCCCCAGTTTCTCCCTGCGAAAGTCCACCCTCCTGTAACGGCGCTTCTGACCCCCCCCGCGGTGCCAGCAGGTGGTGCGCCCGTGTGCGTTCCGCCCCCCCTTCTTCCGCAAGGGCCCCAGGAGGGACTTCTCCGGCTCGCGCCGGGTGAGCTCCTCGAAGCTAACCACCGTCTGGAAGCGACGGCCCGGGCTCGTGGGCTTGTAGTCCTTGATGGCCATTGTTCCCGCACCCTAGGGGTTGGGGAGGACCTCAATGCGGTCCCCCTCCTTGAGGGTGACCACGGCCTTCTTCCAATCGGGCTTGCGGCCCAGCCGACGGCCGAGCCGCACCTGCTTGCCCCGCACCCGCTGGGTGTTCACCCGCAGGACGGTCACCCGGAAGAGCTCCTCCACTGCCTCCCTGATCTCCCGCTTGGTGGCCCCGGGGTCCACCTCGAAGACCACCTTGTTCGCGCCCTCGGCGATGAGGGTGCTCTTCTCGGTCACCAGAGGCCTCCGCACCACCCGGTGGAACTCCGTCACGGCCCGAGCCTCTCCCCGATGGCCTCGAGGGCAGAAGGGGTCACCACCACGTGGTCCGCCTCCAACAGGTCATAGACATTGAGGCCCGCCACGGGCAGCGCCTTGAGTCGCGGGAGGTTCCTCGAGGCGAGGGCCAACGTCCGCGAGACCTCGGGCACCACGATGAGCGTCTTTCCC
>JBHIBR010000117.1:0-6271 GCA_046759145.1 Nitrospinota bacterium
GTGGAGGGCCGTGGCCACCTGGATGAGCCCCCTGTAGAAACGTTCCCCCTCCCCCTCGGCAGGCCCCCAGAGAGGCTCGAGCTCCTGGACCGCTTGGGAGTATTCCCCTGCATTGAATCGCTCCGCCGCGCGGCGCAGGGCTTTGCGCCGGGCGGCCTCGCGAGCAGCCCGGCGCCATGACCAGCCGAGAAGCTTCATCCCTTCGCCTTCAGGAGGTGGCCTAGGAGAATCCTACCACAGCCCCGCCCGCCATTCCCTTCAGGGAACCAGGCCCGCCACGCGGCAGGCCTCGGAGGCCACCTCCTCGATGGAGCGGCCGGTGACATCCACCGAGGGCCAGCCCTGTTCCCGGTAGAGTCGATCGGCCGCCCGGAGTTCCTGGCGGACGCGGTCGGGGTCGGTGTAGTTGGGGTTGAGCGGGATGCCCCGGGTCCGCCGCACCTCCACCAGCCGCAGCCAGCCCATGGTCAGGCCCACCACCTTGTGCCGGGGGAGGGAGAGGAGCTCCGCCGGCGGCTCGGACTCGAGAAAGAGGGGGACATTCCCCGCGCGCAGACCCTGATTGTAGGCCAGGTACACCGAGGTCGGCGTCTTCCCCGTGCGGGAGGGCCCCGCCAGCACCAGGTCGGCCTCGGCGAGGCTGTGTAGGCCCTGGCCGTCGTCGTGCTTGACTGCGAAGCCGATGGCGTCCAGCCGTTTGAAATAGTGGGCATCCACCTGGTGGAGGAGGCCCGGCTGGGCCTGGGCCCTCATGCTCAGGCAGTGCTCCAGCTCGCGGATGAGCGGGCCGAGCAGATCGAAGGCGACGATGCCACCCCGGCACTTCTCCCTCTCCATGGCCTCGGTGAGGTCGGGGGCGACGAAGGTGTAGAGGACCACACCCCGGGCTTCCCGGGCGCGCTCTACCACTTCGGCCAGGTGGGAGGCGCTGCGCACCTCGGCGAAGCGGTGCAACCGGGTGCGCGCCCCCGGGAACTGGACGAGGGCCGCAGCCAGCAGCCGCTCCGCCGTGAAGCCGCTCCCGTCCGAGAGGAGAAAGATGTGGCGGACGTCCTCTCCGCCCGAACCGGCCATGGCGCGGGGTCTCCCGAAGGGGCTCTATCCCCTCCCCCCGGTCATCCTCCCACCGGGGAGAATCGCCGGTCAAGGCTCGGGGAGCCCTGTAGTGGCCTACTTTGACCTAACTTGATGTATCATACCGTGAGTTCGCCAACGCCGTCTCACTGGGAGCTGCGGCATGGCTGGGCATCCCATATTTTCGCCTAGTTTTTGTACCCTATTAGAAACGCAGGTCAGAACCCACCATTCGATCTATCCGAGAAATCCGCCGCAGGGCATTTATTTTGAGGCATTGGTGGAAAAGGCTTTCATGCTGGCGCGTAAACCCTTCACGCGGATCGGCCGAAGCTCGCCCACCTCTCCAACATACGACCTGCGGGTTGGGGGCGAGAGGATTTCCCTGAAAACAGAGACAGGGGTGGGTACCAGCCGGCGGACCATCCAGATCACGAAACTCTGCACGACAGAGCGGGAGCCATGGGGTCCAGCAGAATTAATCGGCAGGGCAATGAGCCACCTATCCAAGTACGACCATATCCTCATGCTGCGAGCGATTTGGGAAGACCCCGTTATTGACTACCAACTGGTTGACGTTCCCGTTTCTTTGCTCAGGCGACTCGCCTCAGCAAGCCTTGAACCGGTTGGCAGAAGAAGGGGACGCAAAAGCTTGGGAGCCGATGTTACATCGGGGGGCAAGATTGTTTTCCACATCCACTTCGACGCTTCGGATGGCAAATGCCAGATAAGAAATCTCAGGCTCAGTTCGTGCAACTTGCTCCATGACTGGCAATTGCATATACCCCCGTAGTCCTACTCGCATTTTTTTGATTTCCGAAACACTAGCCAGTAGCAGTGATGCCGCCTAGCGTGATGGGCCTTTTCCCACTTAGGGTCAACGATTGGTCCCTTTCGGATTTTAACGATACAGTCACAAGCCCTGAATCCCGCCTCGGAGGCGGCCCTAATCATCTCGATGTGTGCCCATTGGAAGCGGTGGTTGTGGATATAGTCGGTTATTTTGCAAAGCAAAATCCCTTCGGGTCGGAGGACCCGGTAGGCTTCTCGGGCAAAGGGGCCATATAGGTGGCTGAAATTGTGGTTCTTTTCAACTAACGATTTCTCGCCTAACCCGAACCTGACCCGGAAATCTTTTCGGCGGTCTTTCCCTTGGTTGGGGATATGCGGAGGGTCATACACCACCACGTCAATGCATCCGCCACGTAGGGGCATTTGCATGTTATCGCCGACGATGTGCGGGCCGTAGCGTCGCTCTATGTCCATCCCGATGAAGGCCCATCCTGTTCCCCTCCAAAAGCGGGCACGGTTAACCGTCGCGTCCAGTATTCTTTTTGGCACTCGTCTTGGGTAAAAGGTAAGCATCCGGCTCAAAAGAGTTGCATCTTCGCCTTCCCAAACCGAAGGAGGTGCCTTGTATCTCGCTTCCCTTTGGTGCCCGGGCGAAGGAAAGCTGATTTGGCCCCTTGTCTTGGGGGGCGGCATTCCATTTACCTCCAACCCAAGAGTTCTTCTATCGTCCAGATGCGCTCGGTAATCTTGGCCTCCATCACGGCCGTCATGCGGAGGCTACCATGGATCCGGCAAAAATTGTAGTGGGCAAAGTCCAAGGCCGCGAAGGGCGTCGGCGGGGGCAGTGATGGTCGGGGGAGGAGCGGACTCTCAGGGCTCGACGCGCACGGCCCCCGGGCGGCCTTCCTCCACCTCGCCGAAGATGCGGGCTACCTGGATCCCCTCGGCGTGGAGCCGGGAGAGAAGGAGCTCCGCCTTCTCGGGCCGCACCGCCATGAGGAGCCCCCCCGAGGTCTGGGGGTCCGAGAGGAGGGCCGCCATGGACTCGTCCACGCCCGCGCCGAGCTCCAGATACTCCTTCGCCCATTCCCGGTTTCGTCGCCCGCCGCCCGGGATCCCGTCGAGGGCGAAGGGGAGGATGCCCTCGAAGGCCGGCACCTCGCCGAATCGCACCCGGCCGCTCGCCCCGCTCGCCTCCAAGAGGTTGTGCAGGTGGCCCACGAGGCCGAAGCCCGTCACGTCGGTGCAGGCCCCCACCCCGACCTCCACCATGGCCTGGGAGGCCTTGGCGTTGAGCTGGCACATGGAGGCGACGGCCTCTTCATACGTGGCCTCCGGGATCTGGCCGTTCGGGGAGCCGTGCTTGCGGACCTGAGCGATGATGCCCGTCCCCAGTTTCTTGGTCAGGATGAGCTTGTCGCCGGGGCGCGCGCCCCGGATGGTCACCATCTTGCGGGGGTCCACCAGGCCGGTGACTACGAGGCCGAATTTCGGCTCCTCATCCAGGATGCTGTGGCCCCCGACGACCACCGCGCCCGCCTCTTTTACCTTCTCGGCCCCTCCCTCCAGGATCCGCCGGAGGGTCTCCATGCCCAGGCGGGTGGGGTATGCGACCAGGTTCAGGACCGTCAGGGGGCGCGCGCCGATGGTGTAGCAATCGCTCAGGGAGTTGGCGGCCGCGATCTGGCCGTAGAGGAAGGGGTCGTCCACGATGGGCGTGAAGAAGTCCACGGTCTGGACGATGGCCAGGTCCTCCCGCAGACGGTACACCCCCGCGTCGTCCCCCGCAGAGCTCCCGTAAAGGAAGTTCGGGTCGACGGGGGTGGGAAGACCTTTGAGTACTTCGCGCAGGTCCGCCGGACCCAGTTTGCTCCCTCACCCGCCCGCCTGGACCAGGCGCGTGAGGAGGATCTTCTCCTCCGATCCGATGCCCATGCTCAACCTCCGTCTGAGACGGGATGGGAGGTGGGATTTGGGCCTCCCCGGGTTCCCCATTCGCAAAACATTTTATCATAATAGGAACTTCCGATGAGCCCGCACCCCCTCCTCGGCCCCCGGCCCGTTTGACTGTCCCGAGACCCGGGATTAAATAACGGAAGCCACAAGGCACGTTTTCGTTGCGCTTCTCTCTTGTCAGGGGGTGAGCCCTTGGGAAAGACCATCGTGGAGAGGGTGTTCTCCTCCCACGGATGGTGCACCAGGCGGGAGGGCTCCTCCCCTTCCTGAAGGAGGCGGGAGGATTCTCGGGATGAGGGAGGAGTGCGACCCCGCGGATGAGGGGGGGACCGAGCCGGCTTCATTGTGAGAGGAGCGCCACCATGCACTACACCGACGCCGTCCATCCCATGGACATGAAGCTCTACCAGTCGAAGTTCTCCACCCCCAACCAGCGCCGCATCTGGAGCGAGGAGAACATCATCGCCAAGCGCCTGCTGGTGGAGGCGACCCTGGCCGAGGCCCAGGCCGAGCTCGGCATGATCCCCCGGGAGGCGGCGGAGGAGATCCGCAAGAAGGCCACCACCGAGCACCTCACGGCGGAGCGCTACGCGGAGCTCTACGCCCTCAAGGGCCACGACATCGTCGCCCTCGTGTGGGGCCTGAACGAGGTGTGTGAGAAGCCCTGGGGGGAGTACGTCCACTGGCGCTCCACCACCCAGGACATCCTCTGGACGAGCACCGCCATCCTGATCCAGGAGGCCATCGACGACCTCCTGCGCGAGATGCGGGAGACCGAAGGGGTGATGATGCGCCTGATGGAGGAGCACAAGCTCACCCTCATGGCCGGCCGCACCCACGGCCAGCACTGCCCGCCCATCACCTTCGGCTTCTACCTGGGCATCCTCACGGCGGCGCTGCGCCGGCACATCGAGCGGATGAAGGCGGCGCGGGAGAGGATCCGGGTGGCCAAGATCACGGGCGCCGTGGGGACGGGCTCCTCCTATGGCCCCCCCGAGGTCGCCCTGGAGCTCGGGGAGCGGGTGGCGGCGAAGCTCGGCCTCACTTTCCCCACCATCACCGAGAGCGAGGTCACCCGCGACCGGGTGGCGGAGTACCTGGACGTCCTCTCCCTCACCTCGGTCACCTTCGAGAAGCTCTTCCGGGACATCTGGACCTACCAGCGGCCCGAGATCGGCGAGGTGGCCGAGCCCTTCCGGGAGGGAGAGCAGGTGGGGAGCTCCACCCTCGCCCACAAGCGCAACCCCTTCGGCTGCGAGTGGGTGCAGGGGGTGGCCCGCATGATCCGCTCCCACGCCTATGCCGTGAACGAGATCTTCTGCTTTGACATCCGCGACGGGGTGCGCCTCGCGGTCGAGTACACGGCGGTGCCCGCGTGCAGCTGCATGGCGGCCGCCATGCTGAGCGCGGCGCGGGCCATCCTGGCCGGGCTCCAGGTCAACCGGGAGCGGATGCGGAAGAATCTCTTCATCGAGAAAGGCCTCTCCATGGACGAGCCCGTGATGCTCGCGCTGGCCCAGCACCTGGGCCGCCAGAGCGCCCACGAGCTGGTCTACAACATCACCCACGGCGCCTTCCACGAGGGGCTGAGCCTCAAGGAGGCGCTCCTCCAGGACGAGACGGTGAGGAAGTACCTCTCGGCATCCGACATCGACCGGCTCACCGACTACGGGCAGTACCTGGGCACCGCCCCCCACCAGGTGGGGGCGACCCTGGAGGCGCTGCGGGGCGCCCGGGCCGCCGATGGGATGTGAGGGGAGAAACTCAAACGCTACGCCAGGGGCTGCGAGGTGGTGAAGCGCTGAGAGGGCGACAAGAGGGAGGAAGATCCATGGACGTCCTGGGGCTCAACGTAGAGCGGTGGGGGCACAACACCTTTCTCTTGGAGGGAGAGAAGAGCGTCTGCATCGACCCCTTCAAAACGCCCGCCCGGCCGAAGAAGGTGGATCTGGTCCTGGTGAGCCACGAGCACTTCGACCACTGCGCCCCCGAGAAGGTGCGGGAGGTTGCGAGCGAGCGCACGGCCGTGGCGGGCCATGCGGGAAGCGCCCAGAAGCTCCGGGGCATCGGGGCGGGCTTCACCCCCCTGCAGCCGGGAGAGTCGGCCACCCTCCAGGGGGTCCGCGTAGAGACCCTCAAGGCGTATAACCTCAACAAGTGGCGCTCCCCGGGCGTCCCCTTCCACCCGCCCGGGAGCAACCACCTGGGGTTCGTCCTCCACCTGAAGGGGCTCAGGGTCTACTACGCGGGGGACACCGACTTCACCGATGAGATGAAGGCCCTTCGGGGGGTGGACATCGCCCTCCTCCCCGTGAGCGGCACCTACGTCATGACGGCCGATGAGGCGGCCGAGGCCGCTCGCCACCTGAAGCCCCGGGTGGCCGTCCCCATGCACTACGGGGAGATCGTGGGCACCGCGGCCGACGCAGAGAGGTTCCGCGACCTCCTC
>JBHIBR010000118.1:0-6234 GCA_046759145.1 Nitrospinota bacterium
TCGGAGAGGGCCATGAAGGCGTCGCCCGCCTGGGCGACGCTGGAGAAGCCCAGCACCTCCACCGGGGCGGAGGGGACCGCCTCTTTGAGCCGGCGGCCCATGTCGTCGATGAGGGCGCGCACCTTCCCGTAGCTCACGCCCGCCACAAAGGCATCCCCCACCCGGAGGGTGCCTCGCTGGACCAGCACCGTGGCCACCGGGCCCCGGCCCCGGTCCAGCTTGCCCTCGACCACCACGCCCGCCGCCCGGCGGTCCGGATTGGCCTTGAGCTCCATGATCTCGGCCTGGAGGAGGACCATCTCCACGAGGTCTTCAATGCCGATCCTTTCCTTGGCGGACACTTCGCAGAAGATGGTCTTGCCGCCCCACTCCTCGGCGATCAGGTCGAACTCGGTGAGCCCCTGGCGCACCCGGTCGGGGTTGGCGTTGGGGAGGTCCACCTTGTTGATGGCCACGATGATGGGGACCCCCGCCGCCCGGGCGTGGGCGATGGCCTCACGGGTCTGGGGCATCACGCCGTCGTCGGCCGCCACCACCAGCACCACGATGTCCGCCACCTTCGCCCCCCGCGCCCGCATGGCGGTGAAGGCCTCGTGCCCCGGGGTGTCGAGGAAGACCACGGTGCCCTTCGGGTGGTTCACCCGGAAGGCGCCGATGTGCTGGGTGATGCCGCCCGCCTCCTGGGCCATGAGGTTGCTCTGGCGGATGGCGTCCAGAAGGCGCGTCTTGCCATGGTCCACGTGCCCCATGATGGTCACCACGGGCGCCCGGGGGCGCAAATCTTCGGGCCGGTCTCCCTCGTCCTGGAGAGCCTCCTCCAGCTCGTCCCCCACCACCTCCACCGCGAAGCCGAACTTGCCGCCCACCTTGGCTGCCGTCTCCGCCTCCACGGGCTGGTTGATGGTGGACATCACCCCCATCTCCATGAGCTGGCGGATGAGGTCGGTGGCCTTCACCTGGAACCTCCCGGCGAGGTCCTTGACGGTGATGGCGCCGGCGATGCGCACCCTTCGGAGCAGGGGAGGGGCGGGAGGTGCCTTCTCGACGGGCTCCGGCGGGGCCGGGGGAGCCGCCTTGGCGGGCGGCTCCATGACCGCCACCTCGGCCTCGGGCGCTCCCTTCAGCACAGCCTCGGCGGGGGGGGCCGGGGCCTTGGCTTTAGGCGGAGCGGCCCTGGGCGGAGGAGCCTCCTTCGGCTTGAAGAGCGTGAGAATGAGCTCGGTGGTCTCCTCGTCCACCGTGCTCATGTAGCTCTTCGCCGCGATCCCCTCTTTGCGGAGCTCTTCCACGAACTCCTTGCTGGGGATCCCCAGCTTCTTGGCCAGCTCATAGACCCGCGTTTTCGCCATCCTCCCCTCCCTCGTCTGGAAACCGTACTGCCTCAGCACCCCCTCAACAACCCACGTTAGTTTCCCCCATGCCCCTTGTCAAATGGCCCCCCCTGCCACCGACTCCCTTCGCTCCAGCCAGCGGACCAGGGCCCGGGCCAGGCCTTCCTCCCTCACGCCCACCACTGCCACGGGGCGCTTCCCCAGGAGCTCTCCCAGGCGCTTTTTGGAGAAACCCCGGAGAACCCGATGCGGGGGGCCGCCCCTTTCAGCCAATTTGGCTACACTGCCCCCCGCGTCCTCGCTCCAGAGGATCAGCAGGCAGGAGGGAAAACTCTCCTCCACCGCGCTCCTGCCCCTCACAAGGCGCCCGGCACGCCGGGCCATCCCGAGCATGCCTCCCACCTTGCGGTCGATCGCCTCCGCCAGGCTCGCCGCGAAGGCGCTCGCTTCGGGGGGCCTCACAGGGGCCCGAAAACCCCTCTCCAGGGCCCTGGGCTTGAGGGCCGCCTCCAGGCATCGGCGCGCGAAGCAGGCGTAGGCCCCCCTCCCCGGCAGCCTGTGCTCGAGGTCGGGGGCCACCTCCCCACCGGGGCTCCGCGCCAGCCGCAGAAGCTCTGCCTGCTCCCTCACCTCCCGGCAACCCACGCAGGTCCGCAGGGGCATGGGCCCTAGCCCTGGGAGGGCTCGTCCCCCTCCCCCTCTCCCGCCGTGGCTGCCCCCTCCCCGGCGGCCTCGGGCCCATCCAGCGGCGGCCCCGAGCTCGCCGCCGCCGGGGCTTCCACCTCAGCCCCCTCCTCCGCGGCAGCAACCCCGGCACGGGCAGCCTTCGCCGCCAGGTGGGCCGCCGCCGCCTCCTTCAGGATGGCCGCCCGTTTGGGGCCGATCCCGGGCACCGCCGTAAGCTCCTCGATGGTCGCCCCGACTACCTTCTCGACGAAGCTGAAGCCGTGCGCGCTCAGGAGGGAGGCCATCTTCTCACCCACCACGGAGAGCTCCTCGATGTCGGGCCGGGGGGCGAAGGTCGCGGCGAAGGTCGTGGCGGCGACGCGCTTGCGGTACTCGCCCTCGCCCACAAGGTCGATCCTCCAGCCGAGGAGCTTCGCGGCGAGGCGCACGTTCTGGCCCTGCTTGCCGATGGCGAGGGAGAGCTGGTCGTCGGCCACGATGACCTCCATCCGCTGCTCTTCCTCGTGGAGGACGATGTGCTGTACCCGGGCGGGGCTGAGGGCGTTGGCGGCGTAAGTGTTGAGGTCGGAAGACCAGGAGATGATGTCCACCTTCTCGCCATGGAGCTCCAGCACCACCGCCTGTACGCGGCTCCCCCGCGTGCCCACGCACGCCCCCACCGGGTCCACGTCCGAGTCGTGGGAGACCACGGCGACTTTGGCCCGGCCGCTGGGCTCGCGGACGCAGGCCTTGATCTCCACGATCCCCTCGTAGATCTCGGGCACCTCCATGGCGAAGAGCTTCATCAGGAGACCCGGGTGGGTCCGGGAGAGGATGATCTGCGGCCCGCGGCTCACCTCCCGCACCTCGAGGATGTAGGCACGGATGCGGTCGGCCCGCTTGTAGACCTCCCGGAAGATCTGCTCGCGGCGGGGCAGCAGGGCTTCGGCGCGCCCGACGTCCACGTAGATGTTGCCCCGCTCCACCTGGGAGACCACCCCCATCACCAGCTCCCCGACCCGGTCCTTGAACTCGTTGTAGATGTTGGCCCGCTCGGCTTCGCGCACCCGCTGGAGGATGACCTGCTTGGCCGTCTGGGCGGCGATGCGCCCCAGGTCGTCCAGCGCGAGGGGGAGCCGCACCTCCTGGCCTTCGGTTGCGTCGGGGTTGAGCTGCCGGGCCTCTTCGAGGGAGATCTGGAGCTCGGGGTCCTCCACCTGGGATACGGCGGTCTTCTTGCAATAGAGGGTGAGGTCGCCCGTCTCCCCGTCCACCTCCGCCTCCACGTTGTCGCCCAGGCCGTAGTGCCGCTTGGAGGCCGACACGATGGCAGCCCGCACCGCCTCGAGGAGGACCTCCCGCGGGACGGCCCGCTCGCGCTCGATCTGGTTCAGGATGTAGAGCAGCTCTTGATTCAAGGCGTCGCGTCTCCCTTCCGCCCGAAGACCTTCTTCCAATCCACCTCCAGCCGCGCCTTGGCCACATCCTCCAGGGGCAGCCGCACCGTGCGGGGCACCCCAAGCGGCTCGCCGCTTGGGGACCCCGTGCGGTCGGGCTCCACCTCCAGGAGGATCTCCCCCCCCTCCAGCCCCCGGAGGGTCCCCCGAAAGTTCCTCTGGCCCCCCACGGGGACCCTCACCTCAACGCGCACGCGCTCGCCCGCAAAGCGCTCGAAGTCCCGCGCGCGGCGAAGCGGCCGGGCCAGGCCGGGGGAGGAGACCTCCAGGAGGTAGGAGGAGGCGATGGGGTCCTCCACATCCAGGAGCTTGTCGAGCTGGGAGCTCACCCGCGCGCAATCGGCGTGGCTCACCCCTCCGGGCTTGTCCACGTAGATGCGCAGCACGCGGCGGCCGCGGTCGATGCCGAACTCCACCTCCACCACCTCCATCCCCTCCTCGGCCGCGATGGGCTCGCTCAAGGCCGTGACTTTCTGGATGAGGGCCGACTTATCCATCTCCTGCCCCCGGACAAAAAAAAGTGGGCACAAGCCCACGGATGGACCCACAGCCGGTCAGCCGCCCACATCGCATCCCGCGCCCCGGTGGCCACCGCCCTCAGGCGGCTCCCTCGGCTCCCCCCCTTTCGGTCCTCCGGATGGCCTCCTCCACTCTATCCCGCACCGTGCGGGCCACGGCCTCCCGCGCCACCCGCTCCGCCCCCTCGGGCCCTCGCCGCCGCTCCTGCACCTCCACCTTCCCCTCGCGGAGGCCCTTGGGGCCCACCACCACTTTGTAAGGGACGCCCAGGAGGTCGGCGTCTTTGAATTTGACCCCCGCCCGCCCGTCGCGGTCGTCGTAGAGCGTCTCCACGCCCAGGGCGGTGAGCTCCCGGTAGAGAGACTCCGCCGCCTCCCTCGTGGGGGCGTCGGCTTGGTTGATGGGGATGAGGTAGGCGTGGTAGGGGGCGATGGGGGCGGGCCAGATGATGCCCTCCGCGTCGTGGTTCTGCTCGATGGCGGCCGCCACCGTGCGGCCGATCCCGATCCCGTAGCAGCCCATGACGATGAGCCGCCCCTCCCCCTTCTCATCGAGGTAGGTCGCCCCCAGGGCCCGGCTGTACTTCTCCCCCAGCTTGAACACGTGCCCCACTTCGATGCCCCGCCGCACGCCCAGGGGCTCGCGGCAGCGGGGGCATGGATCCCCCTCCCGGGCAAGGGAGAGGTCGGCGAAGCGCTCGACCTTGAAATCCTTCCCCTCCTCCGCCCCGGCGTAGTGGTAATCCGTCTCGTTGGCCCCCACCACCAGGCCACCCCGCCCCCGCAGGGAGTGGTCCGCCACCAGGGGGAGGGAGAGCCCCACCGGCCCCGCGAAGCCCACCTCCGCCCCGGTGAGGCGCTCGACGGCGGGGCCGTCGGCGAGGGTGAGCTCGTTGGCCCCCAGGAAGTTTTTGAGCTTCACCTCGTTGAGGGCGCGGTCGCCGGGCACGAGCACAGCGGTGGCGCCCCCGTCGACGAAGTAGATGAGCGTCTTGGCGAGCCTTGCCGGGGGGACCCCGAGGAAGGCGCTCACCTCCTCGATGGTGCGCGCCCCGGGGGTGTGGACCCTCTCGAGCCTCTGTCCGTCCAAGGCATCCCCACCCCCGGACTCACACACCGGGGTCTTCTCCACGTTGGCCGCGTAGCCGCACTTGCCGCACACGGTGATGGCCTCTTCGCCCGTGTCGGCCAGCACCATGAACTCGTGCGAGAAGCTCCCCCCGATGGCGCCCGGGTCTGCCTCCACGGCGGCGAAGCCCAGCCCGCAGCGGCGGAAGATGGCCGAGTAGGCGTCGAACATCTGGCGGTAGCTCTCCTCCGCCCCCGCCTCGTCCCGGTCGAAGCTGTAAGCGTCCTTCATCAGGAACTCGCGCCCCCGCATGACGCCGAAGCGGGGGCGGACCTCGTCGCGGAATTTCGTCTGGATCTGGTAGAGGTTGAGGGGGAGGTCCCGGTAGGAGCGCACCTCGCGGCGCACCAGGTCGGTGATGACCTCCTCGTGGGTAGGCCCGAGGCAGAACTGGCGCTCGTGGCGGTCCTTAAGGCGCATGAGCTCCTTGCCGTAGACCTGCCAGCGGCCGCTCTCCATCCAGAGCTCGGCCGGGCTCAGCACGGGCAGGGAGACCTCCTGGGCACCGTGGCGGTCCATCTCCTCGCGGACGATGTTTTCCACCTTGCGCTGCACCCGCAGGCCCAGGGGGAGGACGGAGTAGATGCCCGCCGCCAGCTTGCGGATCACGGCCGCCCGCACCATCAGCCGGTGGCTCACCACCTCTGCCTCGGCGGGCGCCTCCTTCAGCGTGGGCAGGAAGGCCCGGCTCACGCGCATGGGTCGGCTCCCCCGGCCGGCTTCGCTCACGCGCCCATCGCGGGGGAGGGATCAGCGGTGGGCTCCGAGTCCATCTCCTCCACCTTCCGCAGGATGGCGGATTTGATGTCCTCGTAAGGGACCAGGCCCACCTTCTCCCCTTTCACGAAGATGAGCCCACTGCGGTGTCCGGCCGCCACGCCCACGTCGGCGTCGTGCGCCTCGCCGGGGCCGTTCACCTCACACCCCATGACGGCCACGGTGATGGGCTTCTCCACGTGGGCGAGGTCGCGCTCGAGCTCTGCCGCCAGCTTGTCCACGTCGATCTGGACCCGGCCGCAAGAGGGGCAGGCCACCACGTTCACGCCCCTCTGGCGCAGGCGCAGCGACTTGAGGATCTCGTAGCCCACCTGCACCTCCTCCGCCGGGTCGGCGGCGAGGGAAACGCGGATGGT
>JBHIBR010000119.1:0-6229 GCA_046759145.1 Nitrospinota bacterium
CCCCGCCTCCGCCTCGGAGCGGCGCTTCCAGGCGAGGCCCCGCTCCCGCGCGAGGGCCTCCACCTCACCAAGACGCTCCAGGTGACGCGGAGCCAGGAGGAGGCCCAGATGGGGAAACCGGCGGGAGAGGCGCACGAAGCAATCCAGGATTATTTCCTCCTCGCCCCGGTGGGTGCTGCCGGCCACGATCACCGGGTCGCGCCCGTCCAGGCCGAAACGCGCCCTCGCCCCCTCCCGGTCGGGAGGCCAACGGGAGGGAGCCCCGTCGAATTTCAGGTTCCCCGTGACATGGACCCTCGGGGGCGACGCCCCGAGGGCGAGGTAGCGCGAAGCGTCCTCCTCGCTCTGGACGCCCAGGGCGCTCACGCACCCCAGCACCTGCCGCAGCAAGGGAGCCAGGGCCCGGTAGCCCCGGAAGGAACGGGCCGAGAGGCGGCCGTTGACCACAAGGACGGGCACCCCCCGCCGATGGAGCGCGCGGAAGAGGTTGGGCCAGAGCTCCGTCTCGAGGCCGACGAAGAGGGAGGGCCTCAGGCGCACGACAGAGCGGCGGACCGCCCACGGATAGTCCAGGGGAAGGTAGATCAGGGCCTCGAGACCGGGCACCCGCTCCCTCCCGAGCCGCCTCCCCGTCTCGGTCACCGTGGAGAGGACGAACCGGACTTCGGGCCTCCGCTCCCGGAGGCGCTCGAGGAGGGGCCGCGCGGCCAGCACCTCTCCGACCGAAACCGCGTGGACCCATACGCGAGGATTTTGGCCGGATGCGGGCGGGAGGTCGGGGACGGAGCCGAAGCGCTCGGCAAGCCCTTCCCAGGATCTGCCCCGCTTCCAGAGGCGCCAGCCGTAGTAGGGCAGGACCACCGGGCTCGCGAGGAAGAGAGCGAGGTTGTAGAGGGGGTACATCAGGGCCGCGCCCGGGGTCCCCAACGCGCCGCCTCGGCCGCCTCCTCCCCGAGGGCGCACAGGCGCCCCTCCAGCAAAGAGCGGTGTTCCTCCAGTTGGTCCGGCCCGAGCTCCCGGGGGACCCACTGCGGCTCACCACAGGCCACCACGGTCCGGCTGAAGGGGTGGGGGACCTCAAAGCGGTCCCAGCTCGAGAAGACAAACCTCCCCTTTGCGCACACCGCCACCGGCAAAATGGGTGCCCCCGAGAGGGAGGCCAGCAGGATGACCCCGGGCTGGACGCAGTGACGGGGCCCCTTGGGGCCGTCGGGGGTGACCCCGGCGCACGAGCCTTCCGCCAGGAGGCGCGCCATCGCCCGCAGGGCGGTGGCTCCGCCCTTGTCCCGCCCGCCGGGAATCATCGCCGAGCCCCGGACAAAGAGGACGTGCGGGCAAAGACGCTTCAGGGTCTGGACCAGGAGCTCTCCGTCCCGGCTGCGGCTCAACAGGATGTGCATCCGCCGGGCCGCACAGAGATAGGGGAGGGCAAAGAAGTGGTTGTGCCAGAAGGCGTAGATGAGGGATTCTCCGCGCCGCAGGATCTCTTCCTCTCGCTCGCGGTGGAGGAACCTGAAGCGCAAGGTCCGCGACCAGAGGCGCAGCAGGAAAGCGAGAGAGGCACCGGCCGCCCCCAGCTTCCAACCCGGGGCGACCGCCTCCCCCCTCTCGGTGAAAGCGGGAGCCGAGCTCACAGCCTTCCCTCCTCAACCACCTCCAGCACCCGGTCCGCGGCCCTCCCGAAGGGGTCCCCCGTCCCCAACAGCGGCCCGACAGCGGAGAGCTCCTCCCGCATCCGCGCCGCCCTCTCCCCGTTCGTGAGGAGAGAAAGCGCTTCCTCGGCGACCCTCTCGGGACGAGCCTCCCCCTCGATGAGCTCGGGGACGACCCCCTTGCCGCAGAGGAGGTTGGCCAGGCTTATGTGGTTTACCCGGGCGAGGAAGTGGCGGCCGATGAAGTGAGTCACGGCTCCCACCTTGTAGGCCACCACCATGGGAGTCCCCAGGAGGGCGGCCTCAAGGGTGGCCGTGCCGGAGCTCACCAGGGCAACGTCCGAAGCCCTCAGGGCCTCCGGCGCCCCTCCCTCGGTCACCCGAAGCCAGGGCATTGAATCACCCAGCGCCGAGCGAACCCGCGCCGCACCGAGGGAGGGAGCGGCCGGGAGGAGGAACCTGGTCTCCGGCATCTCTTCCCGGATGCGGGATGCCGCCCCGACGAGGACGGGCAGGAGGTCGCGCAGCTCCCTGGGGCGACTTCCCGGCAGGAGAGAAACCACCGTGCCCCCCTCCGGCAGGCCCAGGGTCCGCCTCGCCTCTTCCCGCGCGGGGGCTGAACGGAGGCTAAAGGCTACGGGGTTTCCGACGTACTCCGCGTCCACCCCCTCCCCCCGCAGGAGGGGCTCCTCGAAGGGGAAGATGGTCAGCACCTTCCGCGTGCACCGGGCCAGGGTCTTCGCCCGCCCCGGCCACCAGGCCCACACCTGCGGAGGGATGAAGTACACCACCCGCACCCCCCGGCGGGAGGCCGTCCGGGCGAGCAGGAGGTGGAAGCCCGGATAGTCCACCAGGACCAGCACCCGGGGAGGTTCTCGCTCCAGCGAGGCCCGCACCCGGCGATAGATGCGAAACAACCGGGGCAGGACAGCCCCAACGCCCGCGAAACCGACGACGCTCAGCTCCGCCACGTCGAACCAGGTGCGCACGCCCGCGGCCCGCATCCGGGCTCCGCCCACGCCCCCGATGCGCAGGCCGGCCCTCCTCTGGAGGAGCGCCTCGGCGAGCCGGCCGCCGTGGAGGTCGCCCGACGCCTCCCCCGCCATCAGCCAGAGGTCCCAGCTCATGGCGCGGAGCCTTCTTCCGCTCCCCATCCCACCACGACGAGGCCGACCGCCTTAGCCCGGGCCAGCGCGCGCTCCCGCTCCAGGAGGAGCGTCTTCCCCGCCTCCAGCGCCAGGACGGCCGCCTTCCCCTGGAGGAGGACCTCCACCGTGTTTGGCC
This sequence comes from Nitrospinota bacterium, assembly GCA_046759145.1. Classification (GTDB taxonomy): domain Bacteria; phylum UBA8248; class UBA8248; order UBA8248; family JBHIBR01; genus JBHIBR01. Next base: position 2,937 of record JBHIBR010000119.1, read on the forward strand.
CCACCACGGGGACATCGAACCGGGCGTCCTGGCGGGGGCGGCTCACCTTCACCACCACCGCCCCCGGGCCCCCGAGCTCGCAGCCTCGGCGGATGGCGGCGTCGGTCCCCTCGATGGCCTCAACTGCGAGGACAGCCCCTTCCTTCACCACCACCGTCTGGCCCACGTCGGCGTCGGCGAGCTGGCGGGCGACGCGGTAGCCGTAGGCGCAGTCCAGGCGCAGCCGCCCGCGCGGCGCGCGTCGCGTCAGCGGGCCCGAGGGGACGCAGAGGTGGGAGAGGAAATCCGTCTGCTTCACCACCCGAAGCCCTTCCCTCTCCAGGGTCTCCGCACAGGCCCTCATGAGAGTCTCGTCGCTGCGGTCGGCGAGGCGCCGCAACGCCTTGAGCGCCAGGAGGTCGAACTTGAGACCACGGAAGAGGAGCTTCTTGTCGAAACGGCCCGCGAACCCCACCTCTTCCACTCCCTCCTCCCGGAAGAAGCGGAGCAGGCGCCGCGGCTGCCCCAGGGGGAGACGGGCGATGCGGGGGCAGAGGGGCCGGAGCTCCTCCTCGGCCTCGGGGGAGAAGACCACCGCGCTCACCCGGTAGCCGCGCTCTTGGGCCGCCGCCAGGAAGTCGCGCGGAACGCGCCCCTCCCCGGCGATGAGGCCGAGCGCCCTGCCTTCCAAAGCCCCCTCGCCCCCCTTCAGGCCGAGGCGGGGGCCCCCGCCGGGATCAGTCGCAGGATGTCCTGGGCGAGGACCAGGCTGCGCAGCTCCTTCTCGACGTCCACCGGACGTCGGCCGTTGCGGGCCTCGTGGATGAGGTGTTTGAGTTCCAGCTTGAGGGGGTTTTCCCTGTGAACGAAGACGCGTTCGATGAGGGATTCCTGCCGGTACTTGAGTTCCTCGCGGGTGAGGGTGTGCTCCGAACTCGCCCGCCGGTGGATGCGGATGTCCTGGCTGGTGTAGTCGAGGAAAATGTAAGCGCCCCGCTGGGTGATGGCCAGGGTGCGGATCTTCTCCTGGGTAGCCCGGCTGGCCGTCACGGTGGCGACGCATCCCCCCGCGAAGCGCAGGAAGGCAGTGGCCACATCCTCCCGCTCGCCGAAGATGCTGCTGCCAGCGCCCCGGACCTCCACCACCTCCTCCTCCACCAGGTTCAGGAGGATGTCCAGGTCGTGGATCATCAGGTCCAGCACTACACCATCGTCCTGCACGCGGGGGACGAAGGGGCCCAGCCGGCGGCACTCGATGAGGATGGGGTCTTGGACTATTTTCTTCAGCTCCTGCACCGCCCCGTTGAAGCGCTCCACGTGCCCGACGTGGAGCGCCACGCCCCGCTCCCCCGCCAGCCGGAACAGCTCACGCGCCTCCTCCAGGTCTTGGCAGATGGGTTTCTCCACCAGGACGTGGACGCCGGCCTCCAGGAACTCGCGCGCGATGGGCACGTGCCGGGAGGTGGGCACGGCCACGCTCACCACGTCCACCCGGCCCAGGAGGTCCCGGTAGTCGGTGAAGGCGCGGGTGCCGTAGCGATCGGCCATCTCCCGGGCCAGATCCCGCCGGATGTCCGCCACGCCTGCGAGCTCCACGTCGAAGAGCTCCGCGTAGGCGGCCACGTGGTAGCGGCCCATGTGGCCCACGCCCACTACCCCAGCCCGGATGGGCTCGCTCTCCTGCCTCCTGCGCTCCCGGGGACTCACTCGCCTTCCTCCCGGTATATCCCGCGCTCGGACGATTCGAGGAATTCTACCACAGCCCGGACCTCCTCCCCCTGGGGAAGTTCATCACAGATGCGCCGGCAGGCCTCGGCCGCCCCCAGCCCGGAGCGGAAGATGATGCGGTAGGCGGCCTTCAGGTGGGCGCGGACCTCAGCGGAGGCGCCGCGCCGGCGCAACCCCTCCACGTTGAGCCCGCGGACGCGGGGGGGAAAGCCGTCCAGGATGACGAAGGGGAGCACGTCCTTGCGGATCCCGTGGGGGCCCAAGACCATCGCCCCCTCTCCGATGCGGACGAACTGGTGCACGCCGACGAAGTTGCTGAGGAAAACGCCCCGCCCCACCTGCACGTGGCCCGAGAGAGAGATGAGGTTGGTCAGGGTCGCCCCGTCGCCCACCTCGCAGTCGTGGGCCACGTGGGAGAAGGCCATGAGGAAAACCCCCCGCCCCACCCGCGTCGTCCCCTCGGGGCGGCTCGAGCGGTGGATGGTGACCCCCTCGCGGATGCGGCACTCCTCGCCGATGCGGACGTAGGAGCGGGCACCCCGGTATCTCAGGTCCTGGGGTTCGCCGCCGATCAGGGCGCCGGGCCAGATGCGCGTCCGGGAGCCCACCTCCGTCCAGCCCTCGAGCAGAGCGTGGGCGCCCACCCAGCACCCCTGGCCCAACCGGACGCCCGGGCCGATGATGGCGTAGGGGCCTATCTCCACATCTTCGGCCAGTTCCGCCGCCGGGTCCACCAGCGCAGTGGGATGGATCCTCCGCATGGCCTCAGTCCGGGCCGTCGACCACCATGGCCTGGAGTTGCGCCTCGGCGGCGAGCTCCCCATCCACCAGGGCCCGGCCCGTCATTCGCCAGTGGCTTCCCCGCCGGCGGAGCACCTCCACCTCCAGCCGGAGCTGGTCGCCCGGCACCACCTGTCGACGAAAACGGGCCCGGTCGATCCCCGTGAAGAAGAGGAGCGGCTCGCTCAGCTCCATGCTGCGGATGACCAGCACCCCTCCCACCTGGGCCATGGCCTCGATGATGAGCACCCCGGGCATGACGAGCGGATGGGGGGCCGGGAAGTGACCCTGGAAGAAGGGCTCGTCGATGGTGACGTTCTTCAGGCCCACCGCCCTGCGCCCGCTCTCGAGTTCCAGGATGCGGTCCACCAGGAGGAAAGGGAAGCGATGGGGGAGTATCTCCCGGATGGCCCGGCTATCGAGCACCGGACTTCCCCCCCGGCTCGCCCTGGGCCTCCTCCAGGCGGCGCACCCGCCGCGCCAGCTCCGGCAGGCGGCCGAAGGCCGCGAGCACGCGCCGGAAGTGGGAGTGTTCCATGGCGGGCCACCCTCCGTAGACGCCGCCCGGGTTGCTCAGGTCAGAGGCCACGCCCGCCTGCGCGGTGACGGTGACGCCCGGGGCGATGCGCACCCCATCGGCCACCCCCACCTGCCCGGCCAGGACCACCCCCTCGCCCAGCCGACAACTGCCCGAGAGCCCCACCTGGCCCACCAATATACAGCGCTCCCCGACGAGCACGTTATGGCCGACCTGGACGAGATTGTCGATCTTGCTCCCCCGCCCCACCCGGGTCTCGCCCAGGGAG
>JBHIBR010000120.1:0-6223 GCA_046759145.1 Nitrospinota bacterium
AGGCGGCCCGCGCGCGGGGACCGGAGGAAGGCCGCCCCCGCCGGGCTCAGCATGGGGGGGAGGGGAGCCCGGAGCGCCCCTAGCTCACGGGGAAATAGGGGCGGGCGACGAACTCCACCCCCACCTCCTCCCGGGCGATGCGCTCGCAGGCGGCCACGTCGATGGAGCCGGGGAGATCCACCACGGTGGCGGTCACATCGGCGAACAGGCGCCTCGCCTCCCGCATAAAGTCCTTCACCGCATCGTAGGCGCCCTCGCCGAACTCGGGCTTGCAGACCTTAAGGTATTTCTCCTTGCTCTCAGCGTTGAGGGAGATCGAGAGGGCGTCCATCAGGCCCACCAGCTCGGGCAAGATGTTACGCCCGTGGATGAGGTTGCCGAGGCCGTTGGTGTTGAGGCGGATGCGCCGCGCCCCCAGCGCCCGGAGCCTCCGGGCCACCTCCTTCACCTCCTCGAGGCGTAGGGTGGGCTCTCCGAAGCCGCAGAAGACCACCTCGGCGTACCGCCCCGGCTCGCCGACCGCCGCTACCATCTCCTCCACCGTGGGGTCGCGCTCGAGGTGGAGGTCGTAGCCCAGCACCACGGGCTCGGCCAGCCGCCCGCAGAAGAAGCACGCGTTGTTGCACTCGGCGGTGACGTTCAGGTAGAGGCTATCGCCGAGGAGGTAGGACACCGTGGGGCCGGGCGGCTCGGGCCCGAAGCCGAGAGCGCGCCGCACGTTGTAGTTGGTCACCCGGGCCACGTCCTCGAGCGAGAGGCCCTTGACCTCGGCCAGCCGCTCGGCGGTGTGGCGCACATAGGCGGGCTCGTTGCGGCGGCCCCGGTGCGGGGCGGGGGCCAGGTAGGGGCTGTCCGTCTCCACTACCATGTCCTCGATGGGAAGCCTCTCCACGGCATCCCGGAGCGTGTCGGATTTCTCGAAGGTGAGGACTCCCCCCACCCCGAGCAGGAAGTCCAGGCCCAGGACCGCCTTGCCGAACTCGTAGCTCCCCGTGAAGCAGTGGACGATCCCCCCCACCTGCCAGGCCCGCTCCTCGCGGAGGATGTGCAGGATCTCCTCCTCCGCCTCGCGGCAGTGGATGACCAGCGGCCTCTTGAGCTCCTTGGCGAGGCCCACCTGCTCCTGGAAGGCCCTGAGCTGGGCCTTGCGGGAGGTCTGGCTGCGGTAGAAGTCGAGCCCCACCTCCCCCACCGCCACCACCTTGGGCTCCTCCGCCAGGCGGGCGAGGGCGGGGAGGGTCTTTCGCCCGAAAGAGCGAACGCTGTGGGGGTGGATGCCGATGGCCCCGTACACCTCGGCGTGGCGGCGGGCGAGGTCCACCACCTTGCGCCCGCTGTTGTAATCCGAGCTCACCGCCAGCACGTAGGCCACCCCTGCGCGCTGGGCCCGCTCCAGCACGGCCGCCCGGTCGCGGTCGAACTGGACGGCGTCGAGGTGGGCATGGCTGTCGATGAGGATGGGGCCGCGACCGTCGCTCTCGGGGGCGGGGGGCTGCTCCTCCCTCGTGGCATCGCCGACTGGGTCGGGATGGGCGGGTTCTTCCATGGATACTCTTGCGCCGAGCAGGGAGCCGGGGGCTCAGCGGATGGGCGCCCCAGGCTCCACTTCCCCATCAAAGGTCACAAGTCTCAAGGCGCCCCCGCCCTCGGCGGACAGCACCATCCCCTGGGATTCCACCCCCATGAGCCGGGCGGGTTTGAGGTTTGCCACCACCGCCACGAGCTTGCCCGCCAGGGCCTCCGGGGCATAGTGAGCGGCGATGCCCGCGACCAGCGTGCGCCGCTCTCCTCCCAGGTCCACTTCCAATTTTAGCAGATGTCTGGACTTGGGTATGCGCTCCGCCGAGAGCACCCGCGCCGCCCGCAGGTCGAGCCGGCCGAACTCCTCCATCGTGATGAGCCCCGCCCCTTCTCCCTCTTGCCCCGCCTCCGCCCTCTCTCCGATGCGCTCGGCCACCCTGCGCCGGATCTCGGCCGCCGCCTCCGCCCCGATGCGGGGAAAGAGCGTCTCCCCCCGCCGCACCCGCAGGCCCGGGGGCGTGGCCTCGAGGTCCACCTGCTCGGCGAAGGGACGCGACCAGAACTCCTCGCCGAAGCCGAGCTGCGCGAGGAGTTCGGCCGCCTTCGTGGGCATGAAGGGGTTGAGGAGCACCCCCACCACGCGGAGCGCCGAGACGGCGCTCCAGAGCACCGTGCCCAGCGCCTGGCGTTTCTTCTCCCGGGCCAGGGCCCAGGGGGCGCTCTGGTCCACGTAGCGGTTGGCCGCGTCCACGAGCCCCCACAGGGAGCGGAGGGCACTCTGGAATGCGGTGGCCTCCATGTGGCGCAAGGTGGAGTCCACCGCCTGCCGGCCCGCCGCGAAGAGCTCCTCCCCGAGCGCCCCCCGGGGGCCGGGCGCGGGGAGTTCCCCCCCGCAGTAGCGCTCCACCATGGAGAGGGTGCGGCTCAGGAGGTTCCCCAGGTCGTTGGCCAGCTCGCTGTTGATGCGCCCGATGAGCTGGGAGTGGGAGAAATCCCCGTCCAGGCCGAAGGGCACCTCCCGCAGGAGGAAGTAGCGGAGCGCATCCACCCCGTACTGCTCGATGAGCCAGCCAGGGTCCACGGCGTTGCCCAGCGACTTGGACATCTTGCGCCCCTCCACCGTCCACCAGCCGTGGCTATAGACCTGGCGGGGGAGGGGAAGCCCGGCCGCCAGCAGGAAGGCGGGCCAGTAGACCGCGTGGAAGCGGAGGATGTCCTTGCCGATGAGGTGGATGTCGGCGGGCCACAGAGAGCGGAAGCGACCCTCATCGGCGCCGAAGCCCACGGCGGAGAGGTAGTTGGTGAGGGCGTCGAACCAGACGTAGATGACGTGGGCGGGGTTCTCGGGGACGGGGATGCCCCAGCGGAAGGAGGTGCGGCTGAGGCTCAAGTCCCGCAGGCCCCCCCGGACGAAGGAGAGGATCTCGTTGCGCCGGCCCTCGGGCTCGACGAACTCGGGGTGGGCCTCGAGGTACTCCAGGAGTCTCTCCCCGTAGTGGCTCATGCGGAAGAAGTAGCTCTCCTCCTTGAGCTTCTCGACCGGGCGGCCGCAGTCGGGGCAGTTGCCCTCCTGAAGCTGGAGGCCCCTCCAGAAGGTCTCGCAGGGGACGCAGTACCAGTCCTCGTACTCCCCCAGGTAGATGTCCCCCCCCTCGCGCAGCCGCTCGAAAAGCGCCACCACCGCCCGCTTGTGGCGCTCCTCGGTGGTGCGGATGAAGTCGTCGTAGCGCACCCCGAGCCGCTCCCAAAGGGTGCGGAAGCGCTCGGCGTTGCGGTCGGCGAGCTCCTGGGGCTCGAGACCCTGGGCGCGGGCGGCCCGCTCGAGTTTCTGGCCGTGTTCGTCGGTGCCGGTGAGGAAGTGGACGGCCTCCCCCCGCAGCCTGCGGAAGCGGGCGGCCACGTCCGCGGCCACCGTGGTGTAGGCGTGGCCCAGGTGGGGCACGTCGTTCACGTAGTAGATGGGGGTGGTGATGTAGAAAGGCTTCCCCGCCACCCGCGCCTCCGTGCTCGAGAAGGGACCCTCACCCGCGCAGGCGGAAACGGCCCTCCTCGCGGACCAGCTCCCCCGCGGCTACCTTGCGGCGGTTGCCGTCGGGGAACTCCAGCGTGACCTCCTCGAACAGGAGGTCCTCCCGCACCACCCGGGCGAGGCCGAAGGGGGTGTCCACCGATTTCCCCACGCGGGGCAGCTTCTTGCGGGCCTCCACGTATTCGGCGTGCTCATAGCGGAGGCAGTCCTTGAGCCGGCCCGAGAGGCCGGTGAGCTTGTCGGCGTTGAGGGTGAGGTTCTGGTCTTTGGCCATCCGCACCGAGATGGGCACGAACTCCCCCAACCAAGTGCTGCAGCAGAGGGGGCGGCCACAACTCCCGCAGCCGCCCAGCCTCTGGGCCTGGTCCCGGGCCCCCAGCTGGCGCAGCTCCACCCGCATGCGGAAGTGGCGGGCGAGCACCCGGACCAGCTCGCGGAAGTCCACCCGCCCCTCGGCCGAGAAGAAGAAGGTGATCTTCCGCCCCCCGTAGGGGATGTCCACGTCCAGCAGGCGCATGGGGAGGCCCAACTCCGCGAGCTTCTCCTTGAACACCTCTCGGGCCTCGACTTCCTGGGTCTCGTTGCTGGCCACCTGGCGGAGGTCGTGCTCGGTGGCCAGGCGCAGCACCCGGCCCAGAGGGCGCCGGAAGAGGGAGGAGTCGAGGTAGAGCGGGTTGGTGGAGACGATCCCGAACTCCACCCCCTCCTTCCCCTCCACAATCACCCGGTCTCCCACCCGAAGGGAGAGCTCCCCCGCACAGTACTGGACCGGCCACGCATGGTGGCGCGGGTGCACCCCGACGGCCTTGGTCTTCGGGACCGCCGCCGATGGGGCCTCCGCCTCTAAGTCAACCTCGGTCTCAACCACGGTCCCACACCTTCACGAGCGAACAGCCTCTCCCGGAGCTCCACCAGGAGGGTCTCCAGGACGAGCTGCACGTTTGCGTTGCGCTGGAGGTCCGCGCGGGCCCGGCCCACCGCCTCCAGGGCCTCGAGCAACTCCCCCTCCCCCAGGCCCTCCGCCAGGGCGGCCAGCCGGGGAGTGAGGTCCGGGTGGAGGACCCCCTCACCGGGCGTGAGCCGGTGGAGGAGGGCATCTCGGAGGAGCTCCTCGACCGCACCCAAATGCTGCTGCACCCTGGCTCTTCCCTCCTCGCCCCGGTAGGCGGTTCCGTCAGCGAGGGCGAACAGGGCGTCATCGTCCGGAAAACCCTCCCCTCGGAGTCCCTCCATCCAACCGAGGGCCTCCGCCACGAGCCCGCGCAACTCCCCCGCCTCCGCACTCAGGGCCCGGTCCGCCCGGCCTCCCGCCAGCGAGGCCAACAGCGCGTGGTCCGGCGCCGCCTCGGGCCGCCTCTCCCGGAGGATTTCCTCCAGCGCCTCCCGCGAGAGGGCTCGGAAGCGCACCCGCCGGCAGCGGGAGACCACCGTGGGCGGCAGGGCATGGAGGTTGGGGGTCACCAGGACCAGGACAGTATCGCCGGGGGGCTCTTCCAGGGTCTTGAGGAGCGCGTTGTAGGCTTGGAGAGTTACCCGATGGGCATCATCCAGCACATACACCTTCCAGCGTCCCTCGAAGGGCCGCCGGTTCACCGCCGCGATGAGCTCCCGCGCGCCTTCCTCTTTCTCCCCCTCTTTCCTCTCTACCTTGAAGACACCGCCCGGGGGAGGCCCCCACACCCGAACGTCAGGGTGCGTCCCCCGGGCCACCCTCCCGCACGGCGGGCAGCGCCCGCAGGAGTCCTCTCCCCCCTCCTCGCACAGCAGGGCGGCCCCCAGGAGCAGCGCCGCCAGCTTCTTGCCCGAGCTCTCGGGGCCCACGAACAGGTGGGTCCCCGCGACGCGGCCCCTACGGAGGGTTTGCCTCAGGGCAAGGACGGCCTCTCGCTGCCCGCGGAGGGCCTCCCAGCCCACTCGAGCACCTCCTTTACCGCCTTCACGATGGCCCGGTGAGTCTCGGTCACCGAGCTCGGCGGAATCAGTCGGACGCGCTGCGCGTCCCGGCGCGCCAACTTCCGGAAACCCTCGCACACACGGCGATGAAAGTCAAGGGCTTCCGCCTCCAGGCGGTCCAGGCGCCCCACCTCCGCGAGGCGCCTCAGACCCTCCTCGGCATCGACGTCCAGGACCAGGGTGAGGTCGGGCTCGAGCCCCCCGGCGGCCCAGGCGTTCAGGCGCGCCACCATCTCCTCCGGGAGCCCCCGGCCGAAGGCCTGATAGGCCAGGGTGGAGTGAGTGAAGCGGTCGCAAAGGACCACCTCGCCCGCCTCGAGGCGGGGGTGGATCACCTCGGCCACGTGCTGAGCGCGGTCTGCCTCAAAGAGGAGTAGCTCCGCCAGGGGGTCCATCCCCCCCGCCCAGGGGCCCAGGAGCCCATCCCGGATGCGCTCCCCCAACGGCGTGCCCCCCGGCTCCCGGGTGCAGAACACCCGCCGGCCTCGCCCCTCCAGCCATTGGGCCAAGAGCTCAAGCTGGGTGCTCTTGCCGGAGCCCTCGCCGCCCTCGAAGGTGAGGAAGAGGCCGGACATCTCGCTCTCCCGACCGCCCGCCTGGGCCAAGCGCGCTCGCAGCCACCACCTCGGAGCTCGGCGGGCAACCGAGGCCTGCGGGAAACCGCCTTGGGAAAACCCGCGGCGGTTACCTTAGCACAGGAGTCTACGCCTTCCGAGCAAC
>JBHIBR010000121.1:0-6164 GCA_046759145.1 Nitrospinota bacterium
TGCGTCGTGGACACGACGGGCAGCACGCAGCCCCGGGCCATGGCCTTCCTCGTTGGCGAGCTCAGGCGTGAGGTTGATGTCCCCATCGAGGTTCACACCCACAACGACCTGGGCTTGGGCGTGGCCAGCTCCCTGGCCGCCGTGGAGGCCGGTGCGGAAGTGATCCAAGTCTGCGTCAACGGCCTGGGCGAGAGGTGCGGAAATGCGGCGCTGGAGGAGGTGGCCGTGTGCCTCAAGGCCGTCCTGGGGGTGGACGTCAACATCAAGTTCGAGAAGCTGGCCGAGCTCTCCCGCCTGGTCGAGCGGCTCTCCGGCGTGCGCCTCGCCGCCAACAAGGCACTCGTGGGAGACATCGCCTTCACCCGGGAGAGCGGCCTCGGCATCGACGCCCTGCAGCGCGAGCTGCGGGTGGGCTACTCCATCCATCCGGAGTTTGTGGGCAGAAAATTCCGGATGGTCCTGGGAAAGAAGAGCGGCAGACCGTCGATCGAGATCAAGCTTAAGGAGATGGGTCAGGAGGCCACAGAAGAAGAGATGCGCACCATGCTCGACCGGGTGAAAAGAAGGTCCATCGAGAAGAAGGCCTGGCTTGAGGATGAGGAGTTCCGGGAGATAGTCCGGGATGTGCTCGGGCGCTAGCCCGGGCTCAGAGGGGAGGGTGGAGAAGGGTCCGCCTCAGCCTCCCCAGCGGTTCCGGTGGACGAACGTCTTGGGGTCTTTCCGCACCCGAGGGGCTTTTTCCTTCCTCTGGGTTTCCTCGTCCAGCTCGTCGAGCTTGCCGGGGTAGCCGACGGCGACCAGGCACACCACGTCCAGGCCCTCGGGGAGGCCCACCGCCTCGCGCACCCCGGCCTCGTCCCAGCCGGCCATGGCGTGGATTACGAGGCCCAGGTGGGTCCCCTGGAGCAGCAGGTTCTCCAGCGCCAGGCCGCAGCTCAAGATGGCCTGGGACCAGCCGTTTCGGCTCGGCTGCTCGAACATGTCGCACGCCACCACCATGAGCAGCGGCGCCCGGGGCGCCCAGGCCTGGTTGCCCGGCGAGAGGGCGGCCGAGAGGCGGCGCTTCGCCTCCTCTTCTTCCAGCAGGATGAGGCGCCAGGGCTGCGCGTTGCCGGAGGAAGGGGCCCACCGGAAAGCCTCGATGAGGCTCTCCACCACCTCGGCGGGGAGGGGCCTCCCGGGGTCGATGGCGCGCCGGCTCTGGCGCTTGAGCAGAAGGGGGTGGATCTTCATTTGCGTCCTCCTCAGCGGGGCCGTCGGCGACGCTAGGCTAGCAATTCGCTCCGCCCCCCGCAAGGCGCGGTGAACTGGTCCAAACACATGTGAGAGGCCCCCGGGAGAGGGGGCAGAGTTCGAGGGGCCCAGAGAAAGGAGGCCCCTCGGTGGGGGCAAGAGGAGGACCCCGGGTGGCTCTCGGTTGTCAGCCCGAGCGCACTTTCTTGTCACCCCGAGCCCCTTCGTTGTCACCCCGAGCGGGGTGCCTGCCTCAGGGCAGGCTCCGCGAGGGGTCTCGGCTGCTTGGCCTGGGAACGAAGCGCCTGTGCGCACCCTGAGCGAGGATCGGGGCTTCCTCCTTCAGGGACCTCGGTGGTTGCCCGACCCCGAGGGGGCACCCGAGATTCCTCGCTGACGCTCGGAATGACATCCTAGGGAATCTGCGGGAGGGGGTTCCCCGTGACGTCCGAAGACACAACCATCAAGGGCTACCGCGGGCGGGCGCGGGAGGCGCTCCGCTCCTTCGGCGTCCGGGTGTGGAGCCAGGTGGAGATCGACACGAGCCGCGGGGCGTTCGGGGGGGCGACGATCACATCCGGCCGAAAACCGCTTGACAGGGCCGTTGGGAGCGATTCCAATCGGTTGGAGTCAGGGAGGGGCGCGGGAAAGCGGCATCTGAGGTTGAAATGGGAAATGCCGAATGAACACAATAGATGTTTCGGGTCGGTGGGCAGGTTCTTTTCAAGGCACTAACCAGGGGTATGTCTTCGTTGACCTCCAGCAAGATGGAGATAGGCTTCGGGGAAACGTTCGTCTTGAAGATATTCACCTTGGCCACACGCGAGCGTCCCTTGAGGGTACGATCTCTCAAGGCATGCTCTTGCTTCAGCTCTCGAATTTTGAAGGTCCCCAAGAGCAGCATCCCCAAATCGGTACAATTCGCGCCCAGGTGGGAGCCAGCGGGCAGGTTATCTCGGGCGAGTGGCAGACAGACCTCGGAACCCAAGGAACAGCCACGCTTCAGCGCTATGTGCGTAGTCCACAGGTCCAGCAACAGGCGCCACTTGGCTTTCTTACCAAAACTCGGCAGCTCAGAGCCTATAAATTAGATCGTCAAAGCCTTGCTACAATTCTTGGCGAGGCGATGAGTGATACTCATGTGTTAGTACCAACTTTTGCCTATGAAGTAGGAGGAAGAACGGTTACAAATATCGGCATCGAGCAATTTGCACGGAATTTGCCTCGCGAAGTGCTCAATGACTTAACCATTACCATTAGTGAGCCAGCAGTCGGTGCAGGTTATCGCGTCGTCACACTGAATTTCAAGAAGTATGATGCGAATACAGCCTTAGTCATGGCCGAGAGCCCGCTTTGGGTGGAAGGCAAGATTGCCCAAATTGAGGATGTTCTTCGGACCTATGAGCTTAGATGGAACTTTTTTTATCGAAGGTATGCCAATGAGTTGAACGCGTTAATTTTCCTCTTAATGCTTATAATTTTGCCCTCTATCGAATCAATTCCGAATAGGGCGATATTTGTAGGTCTTATTGTGCTGATTCTATGGGCTTTAGTTTTAGTTTATCGGCGCGTATTCCCAATGACGGTGATCCATACGCAGGATGCACCGCTGAGTTGGTGGCAAAAGCACGGTGACAAAATTATAGGAGGTTTCGCCAGTGCTGTTGCAAGCGCCATTGTAGTTGCAATAGTCCGCTTTTTCCTAGGATAATGGTTTTTCAAAGTTCAAATTGGTTGGAGCCAAAAAGGGGCACGGAAAAGCGTCAGCCAGGTTAAAATGGGTCATCGCGCGTTATAGAGTACTTTTAATGGTATCTGGGATGATGTGCAGGTCAATATAAGCAATGTTAAGTGTGATAGCTGCGAGCCGAGGGCACTCATGGCATGGATTGCGCTCAAGCTGAAGTGCTCCACCTGTGGTCACTTGAACTTCATCTTTATCGATCAGCAGGAGGAGAATCCACGCTGCACTAACTGTGCGTCCGTGTTCGAAGGCATTGAACTGCACAGTGGAAGCGGTTTTATCTACCTCTTGTCCAATCCATACATGCCTGGGTTGGTGAAGATAGGTTTCACTGAGCGTGACGTTTTCGAGCGTGCTAAAGAACTCAGCGCAGCTTCTGGGGTGCCGGCACCATACGTAGTTGAGGCTTATTTCCCCGCTTGCAACGCATCAGACGAGGCTGCAATTCATCAGGCTCTGGTCGGCAATCGGGTGCCGGACAGAGAATTTTTTAGGGTGCCTGTTGAGGATGCCTTAACGAAGATCTCTCAGGTTTGCGGGTTTCGCGCGCTGTTCTTACGTGAGGGTCTACGGCCCGCCGTTGCCGCCGGTCCGAAGAGATGGCTTAGATGTCGCACGTGTGGCCATGAGTGGCCTATTCCCGAAGACGCAGATGATACGCCCTGTCCAAAATGTTCGTGGCATGTGTCGGATCGCATAAAGAAGATAGCGAAGGAGGTTTCGGCGCCAGAATTAGGCGAAGATGAAAATGATGAGACAGACGACGAGGAAGAGCCAGAGGCGTCGTCGGGATAATAGGCCCCCCCCTCACTCCTCCTCCACCGCGACCGCCCGCACCGGGCTCCCCTCGGCGCCCTCCAGCCGGAGGGGGGGGCGATGGGTTTGACGCGCGGCTTTCGGATCTCGTGGAGGCGGTGGACACTGATGGTTCGGGAGAATAGAATCGAGGAGGAAGGCCGGATGAGTTTTTCGAGCCAGGAGGTAAGTGCTCGTGACAAATGAATTTACGGCTGTTTTTGAGCGGGACGGCAAGTGGTGGATTGCCTATTGTCTGGAAATCCCGGGGGCGAATGGCCAGGGGCGAACGAAGGAGGAGGCCCGCACGAGCTTGGCGGAAGCGATCGCCCTGATCCTTGAGGACCGTCGCGAGGATGGGCTGCGCGGCTTGCCCCCGGGAGCCGAGCGTGAGACGGTCGTTGTGAGGTGAAGCGCAGCGCCCTCCTGCAGCACCTTCGAAGACCCCCCCCTCACTCCTCCTCGACCGCGACCGCCCGCACCGGGCTCCCCTCGGCGCCCTCCAGGCGGGGAGGAGGCCTCAGAACGCTCGGGCGAGTTCGGGCCGCTCGCGCAGGCGGGCCACGATGTCCCGCCGCTTGAACTTGAGGGTGGTGGTCTTGGGGAGGGAGTCCCCTTCCCAGAGGACGAAATCCCTCACCCGTTTGTAGTCGGCGAGGTTCCGGCAGCGGGCCCGGACCTCGGCGGCGAGGGCCTCCCGCTCGCGGCCCTCGTGGCCCGCCGCCGCCAGGGCCTCGCCGTCGGGCACGATCACCGCGAAGACCTCTTCGGCCATCTGTCCCGCCCGGCTCACCTTCCGCCCCAGGACGCACACCTCCCGGATGAGGGGGCTCTGGGCGAGTTCTTCCTCCACTTCCTCAGGGTAGATGTTCTTGCCCGCCTCGGAGACGATGACGTTCTTCGAGCGGCCGCAGATGGTCAAAAAGCCCTCGGCGTCAATGCGCCCGATGTCCCCGGTGTAGAGCCAGCCCTCGCGCAGGGTCTCGGCCGTGAGGGCGGGGTCCTCGAAGTAGCCCGCCATGATGCCCGGCCCCCGGATGAGCACCTCCCCCTCTCCGGGGTTGTCTCCCTCGCGGTGGAGGATCTCCACCTCCACCCCCGGCAGGGGCTGGCCCACCGTCCCCAGGCGGTTGTGGTCCGGGCGGTTGCAGTGGGTGGCCGGGGAAGCCTCGGTGAGGCCGTAGCCCTGGATCACCTCCAGCCCCAGCGCCGTCAGGTCGCGGAGGATGGGGAGGTCCAGGGGGGCGCCCCCGCTCACCAGGAAGCGGAGCCTCCCCCCGAAGCTTCGCCTCACCGCGGGGAAAAACCACCGCCCCAGCCGCAGGTCCCAGCGGAGCCCCGCGCGGGAGAGAGAAAACAGAGCCCCGAAGAGCGCCCGCTGGACCCGACCCCTCGCCTTCACCTCTTGGAAGATGCGCCGGTGGAGAAGGCGCAGGAGAGCGGGGACCATGAGGGAGATGCTGGCACGCTGGCGGACCATGGCCTCCATGAGGGTGCGGGGGTTGAGGGAGTGGAGGTAGTGCACCCGCGCCCCCGCCACCCAGGGGGACAGCAAGCCCGCCGTGCTCTCGAACATATGGTTCAGGGGGAGCACCGAGAGGAACACATCCGCGGGGCCCGCCTCGAAGACCTCCCGCATGGCGAGCACGTTGCTCGCCACGTTGCGGTGGGTGAGGACCACCCCCTTCGGAGGCCCTGTGGTGCCCGAGCTGAAGACGATGAGGGCGGTATCCTCGGGCTGGGGCCGGGCCTCTTCGGCGAGGAGGGGGGCTTCCCAGGGTGCCGCTTCGTCCAGCCGGAGGAAGAGCCCGGGCGGAGCGAGGGCCCCCGCGAGGCGGGGGAGGGCGGTTTCCTGCTCCCCGTCGGCCAGAAGAACCCCGCAACGGGCGCGGCGGAGGATGTTCTCCAGCTCGCCCGGCGTGAGCCTGATGTCCAGAGGGACGAGCACGCCTCCGGCCAGCAGCGTGCCGAAGTAGGCCATCCCCCACTCGGGGCGGTTCCCGGCGAGGAGCGCCACCCGGCCCCCCTTCTCCACCCCTCCCGCTCTGAGCGCCCCCGCCAGAGCCCGGCTGCGCTCGGAGGCTTCGCGCCGGGTGAAGCTCCGCAGCCCTCCGCGTCCGTCATCCTGCTGGAGCGCGACAGCGTCGGGGTAGCGCTCGACGCCCTGGCGGATGAGCTCAATGAGGTCCATGGGGCCTCGCGGGGGAAGACGTTCGAAAAACTGGCCGGAAGCGGCGGCCCTTTCCTCGCCAAGAACTTACCAGATGGGGTGCAAGCCGAAAAGGGATCGACCGATGCTCTCTTTCGCCTGCTCGTCCACATGTCTCCCTGAGCGGAGGGAAGGGTCTCGCGAGGCCGCCGGTGCCGCCGGACCGGGGAGTGGAGAAAGGAG
>JBHIBR010000122.1:0-6126 GCA_046759145.1 Nitrospinota bacterium
AGCAGAAAGAACGCGGTGGAAGAGCCTTCTTCTCTCCTTCTGCCAGCGCCCCGATCCTTTTGCAACGCCGAGCGGGAATGCTCCCTTCGCCCGGCGGGTTGACCCTGAGGAGGGCTCCGCCCGCGGTGGCCCCAACGGGGGCAGAGCGGGGGGGTTTTGTGGCATACTGGGGGCCGTGTCTGGAAGGCTGAAGAGGTGGAGCTGGGCGCGAGGAGAGGCTTCCTGGGGGCCGGAGCGAGCGGCGAAGGGGGGTGCTCTCCTCCTGG
The DNA here is from genome assembly GCA_046759145.1 of Nitrospinota bacterium. Classification (GTDB taxonomy): domain Bacteria; phylum UBA8248; class UBA8248; order UBA8248; family JBHIBR01; genus JBHIBR01. Next base: position 267 of record JBHIBR010000122.1, read on the forward strand.
GCGCTCTGCTCGCCCTCGCGGGCTGCAGCGTGAAGCAGGTGGTGGTGCGCTCCACAACGGCGGTGCTCCAGGATACCCTCGCCGCCCTCAACGAGGAGCCCGACCCCGAGCTCGGCCGCGCGGCGGCGGCGGGGCAACTCAAGCTCCTCGAGGGCCTCATCAAGGGCGATCCCCACAATCCAGAACTCCTCGCCCTGGCAGCCCGCGCCTTCGCGAGCTACGCGTTTAGCTTCCTCGAGCCCGAGGAGCCCGAGCGGGCGGCTGGCTTCTATCGCCGGGGGTTCGAGTACGGGCTGCGGGCCCTGCGCCAGCGGTGGGCCTTTCGCGAGGCCGTGGGAGGGGACCTCAAGCGGTTTGAGGAGTCCCTAGCCTCCTTCGAGCGGGAGGATGTGGAGGCGCTCTTCTGGACCGCTTACGCCTGGGGGGGATGGGCCAACCTGAGCCGGGAAGACCCCGCCGCCCTCGCCGACCTCCCCCGCATCGCCGCCATGATGCGCCGGGTGCTGGAGCTCGACGAGCGCCACTACTACGGCGGTGCTCACCTTTTCTTCGGGGTCTACCTGGCGAGTCGTCCGCGGGCGCTGGGGGGAGATCCCTCGCGGGCGCGCCGTCACTTCGAGCAGGCCATCGCCATCAGCCGGGGCCATTTCCTCACGGCCCACCTCCTCTACGCCCAGCATTACGCCGTCCAGGTGCAGGACCGGGGGCTCTTCGAGTCGCTGCTGCGCCGGGTGGCGGACACCCCCGCCGGCGTGCTGCCCGACCAGCGCCTGGCCAACGAGTTGGCCCGGCGGCGGGCCCGGGCATTGCTGAAGAAGGCCGATGACCTCTTCTGAGAAGGGCGCCCGAAGCGCACCGCTCCTCTCCCTCCCCCTCGCCCTCCTTCTCCTCCTGCCCGCGGCGGCCCACGGGGCCCGCTTCCGGGTCAAGTTCGCCACCCTCGCGCCCGAGGGTTCCACCTGGATGAAGGTGATGCGGGCCCTCGAGGAGGATCTCAAACGCGCCACCGGAGGAGGGCTCCGCTTCCGAATCTACCCGGGAGGGGTGGCGGGGAACGAGAGCGACGTGCTCCGCAAGATGCGGCTGGGGCAGATCCACGCGGCGGGCTTCACCGGCGTGGGCCTGGGCAAGGTGCTCCCCGAGGTTCGGATCTTCGAGCTCCCCTTCCTCTTCCGCGACTACGCTGAGGTGGACCGCGTCCACCGGGAGCTGGAGGGCCACGTCGAGCGGGCCTTCGAGAGTAAGGGATACGTGCTCTTGGGTTGGGCGGAGGTGGGCTTCGTCCACCTCTTCTCCCAGAAGCCCCTGCGCAGCCGGGCCGACCTGCGGGGGACGAAGATGTGGATGTGGCAGGGGGACCCCGTCGCTGCGGCCACCTTCAAGGCCCTGGGCGCGAGTCCCATCCCCCTTCCCGTGACGGAGGTGCTCACCTCCCTCCAGACCGGCCTGGTGAACACGGTGTACACTTCGCCCCTCGGCGCCATCGCCCTCCAGTGGTTCACCCGCACCAAGTTCATGAGTTCCTTCCCCCTGGCGAACGGCACGGGGGCGGTCCTCATGGACAAGCGCCGCTTCGACGCCCTCCCCCCTGAGTTCGGGGCCGTCCTGCGCGAGCGCGCCCGGGCGCGATTGGCGGAACTCCTGAAGCTCACCCGCCGCGACAACGAGCGCGCCGTCGCGGTCCTCCGGGGGCGGGGCATCCGGATAGTGCGCCCGCCCGATGAGCGCGAGGCGGAGGCCCTGGCACAGGTGGGCAGAAGGGCGCAGCAAAAGCTCGCCGGACGCCTCTTCCCGAAAGAGCTCCTCGAGCGGGTGAGGGCCATCCTCCGAGAGCACCGCCGCGCGAGCGCCCGCTGAAGGATGCACAAGCTCCGGGCGCTCGAGGCGGCGCTGGCCCGGGTGGAGGGAGGGCTGGTGGTCTGCCTCCTCGCCTTCATGGTGGGCCTCGCCTTCCTCCAGGTGGTGCTCCGCAACGTGTTCGGGACGGGCATCCTGTGGGCGGACGTGTTCCTGCGCCAGCTCGTCCTCTGGGTCACCTTCCTCGGCGCTTCCCTGGGCAGCCGGGAGGGGCGCCACATCCGCATTGACGTGCTGCTCCAGTGGCTGCCCCCCCGGGGTGGGGCCTGGGCGGGGGCGGCGGGGCATCTCTTCGCCGCCCTGGTCTCACTGCTGCTGGCTCGCGCCTCCCTCATCCTGGTCGCCGATGAGCGGAGCGCGGGGAGCGTCCTTTTCGGCTTTCTCCCCACCTGGTGGTTCCAGCTCATCATCCCCGTGGGCTTCTTCCTCATGGGTCTCCGCTTCCTCCTGCGCCTCCCGGCGACCGTGGCGGAGGCGGGCGGGCGCAGGGAGGAGAGGCCGTGACCGCCCTCCTGGCCCTCGCCCTCCCCCTGGCGGCGGGAATCGGGGCGCCGCTGTTCGCCGTCATCGGAGGCGCCGCCCTGCTGGGCTTCTGGGCGGCGGGGGAGAACCCCGCGGTGGTCATCGTGGAGCTTTACCGGATGGCCGAGGCCCCCACCCTCCTCGCCATCCCGCTCTTCACCTTCGCGGGCTACCTGCTGGCGGAGAGCGGCGCCCCCCGGCGGCTCCTGCGCCTGGCCCGGGCCGCGGTGGGCTGGATGCCCGGGGGCCTGGCCGGTGTGACGCTCCTCGCGTGCGCCCTCTTCACCGCCTTCACGGGCGCATCGGGGGCGACCATCGTGGCCCTGGGAGGCCTCCTCTACCCCCTTCTCCTGCGGGGGGGCTGCGGGGAGCGATTCACCCTGGGCCTGCTCACCACGGGTGGGAGCCTCGGCCTCCTCTTCCCGCCGAGCCTCCCTCTGATCCTCTACGCCCTGGTGGCCCGGGTGGAGGTGGACCGGCTCTTCCTGGCGGGGGTGGTGCCGGGGCTGCTCCTGCTCCTCGTCCTGTGGGGGTATAGCCTGGCATGCGGGCGCGAGGCCGCCCCCGCACGCGCACCCTTCTCCCTCCGCGAGCTCGGCGCGGCGGCGCGGGAGGCCGCCTGGGAGCTCCCCCTCCCGGTCCTCATCCTGGGGGGGATCTACGGGGGCTTCTTCACCGCGACAGAGGCCGCCGCCATCGCGGCCTTCTACGCCCTGGTGGTGGAGGTCGGTGTGTACCGGGACCTGAGCCTCGCCCGGGACGTCCCCCGCCTGATGCGGGAGAGCATGGTGCTGGTGGGGGTGATCCTCATCATCCTCGGCGCCGCCCTGGGGTTCACCAACTACCTGGTGGACCAAGAGGTGCCCATGCGCCTTCTGGCCGCCATGCGGAGATGGCTCGAGAGCCCCTGGGCCTTCCTGCTGGCGCTCAACCTCTTCCTCCTCGCCGTGGGCTCGCTCATGGACATCTTCTCCGCCATCATCGTGGTGGTGCCCCTCATCCTGCCCCTCGCCCGCGTGTTCGGCGTGGACCCCATCCACCTGGGGGTGATCTTCCTGACCAACCTCGAGATCGGCTACTCCACCCCGCCCGTGGGCCTGAACCTCTTCATCGCGAGCAACCGCTTCAAGAAGCCCATCGCCGAGCTCTACCGGGCCTCTCTCCCCTTCCTGGGGCTGCGGCTGGCCGCGCTTCTGCTCATCACCTTCGTCCCCGCCCTGAGCCTCACGCTGGTCCGCTGGGTGGCGGGGGGTTGAGGGGGAGGGACCGCAAGGCGGCCGGGAGCCCCTCTCCGGTTGTGATCCATTTCCCCCAAGGTGGAAGGTCCTCTCGCTTCTGTCATTCCGAGCGTAGCGAAGAATCCCTCCCCCCAGCCGGCAGGATGCCGGCGCTACGATTCCACCGCCCGCCGTAGCGCCGCCGTCTCGGCGGACTTCGGCGAGCTCAGTCGAGCCGCAACCGAGGCCAGCAGGGATGCCGGCGCTACGGCGGGGGGCCTCACTCAGCCCTCCTTGCCCCGGTTCCCTCTGCCTCCCTATCATGGGTGCGGCCCTGGAGGGGAAGTGGGGGAGCCGTGGACGCCGGAGAGCAAAAGGCGCGCGTGAGGCGAGCGCGCGAGCGCTGAAGGGAGCAGATGCACCCATGGCGGAAGAGAGTCGCCGAGAGCGCCTCGAGTCCCTTGACATGCGCCACCTCTGGCATCCCTTCACCCAGATGAAGGGTTGGCAGGAGGAGGAGAAACTGATCGTGGAGCGGGGGGAGGGGGCCTACCTCTTCGACGTGGAGGGGAGGCGCTACCTGGACGGCGTCGCCTCGCTGTGGGTGAACCTCCACGGCCATCGCCACCCCGCCATCGACGGGGCCATCCGGGAGCAGCTGGGCCGCGTCGCCCACACCACCCAGCTGGGGCTCGCGAGCCCGCAGGCCATCAAGCTGGCGGCGCGCCTGGTGGCCATCTCCCCGCCCGGCCTCACGCGCGTCTTCTACTCCGACGACGGCGCCACCGCCGTCGAGGTGGCCCTCAAGATGGCCTACCAGTACCAGCTCCAGCGGAGGCCGCCGCGTCCCGAGAAGCGCAAGTTCATCAGGCTCGCCCTCGCCTACCACGGGGACACGCTGGGGGCGGTGAGCGTGGGGGGGATCGAACGATTCCACGCGCTCTACCGCCCCCTCCTCTTCGAGACCCTCTCCAACCCCAACTCCTACTGTTACCGCTGTCCATACGATATGGCCTACCCGCAGTGCGAGGTGCACTGCGGGCGGGAGCTGGAGGACCTCATCGCCCGCCACGCGGAGGAAGCGGCCGCCCTCATCCTCGAGCCCGTGATCCAGGGCGCGGCGGGGATGATCGTCCAGCCGCCCGGCTACCTCCGCCGCGTGCGGGAGAGGTGCAAGGCCCACGACGTCCTCCTCATCGCAGATGAGGTGGCGACCGGCTTCGGCCGCACGGGCCGCATGTTCGCCTGCGAGCACGAAGGGGTGAGCCCGGATTTTCTCTGCCTCGCAAAAGGGATCACGGGGGGATACCTCCCGCTCGCCGCTACCCTCACCACCGAGGAGGTCTACGACGCCTTCCTCGGCGAGTACGCCGAGTCTCGGACCTTCTTCCACGGCCACTCCTACACCGGGAACCCCCTGGGCTGCGCCGCGGCGCTTGCGAACCTCGACATCTTTGAAAAAGGGCGCACCCTGGAAAGCCTCCAGCCCAAGATCGCTCGCCTCTGGGCCGAGCTCGAAAAGCTCAAGGCCCTCCCGCAGGTGGGCGAGGTCCGGGGAAAGGGCTTCATGGTCGGGATCGAGCTGGTCCGGGACAAGGCGACTAAGGAGCCCTTCCCCGTCGAGTTCCGCGCCGGCCACCGCGCCATCCTCGCCGCCCGGGAGCGGGGCCTCATCCTCCGCCCCCTGGGGGACGTGATCGTGCTGGTGCCGCCCTACTGCGTCACCGAAGAGGAGATCGCCTGGATGGTGGGTGCAGCGGGCGAGAGCATCGAGGAGTCGGCAAAGGCGCGGGCGGGCTCCAGTTCAATGGGGAGAGCGGGCCCATGAAAGCCGCCGTCCTCACTGCCCTCGGCGCGTTCAGCATCGAGGAGCGCGAGCCGCCGGAGGTGGAGGCGGGAGGTGTGCGGGTGCGGGTGGAGGCATGCGGGGTGTGCCCCTCGGACGTTCGGGTCTTCCGCCACGGCCACGCCCGCGTGCGGCTCCCCCACGTGCTCGGCCACGAGGTTGCCGGCGTCGTCGAGGAGGTGGGCGAGGGCACCCAGGGCTGCCGCCCGGGCGATCGGGTGAGCCTCGTCCCGCGCATCTCTTGCGGCCAGTGCTCCGCCTGCCGGAAGGACCTCTACTCCCACTGCCCCCACGCGCGCACGGTGGGCTTCGACCTGCCCGGGGGCTTCGCCGAGCAGGTCCTCATCCCCGCACCCGGGCCAGCGGTGGGGGTCCTCATCCCCGTGGGCGCGGGGGTTTCTTGCGAGGAGGCCGCCCT
>JBHIBR010000123.1:0-6055 GCA_046759145.1 Nitrospinota bacterium
AGGGTGACAACGAAGGGCCTCGGGGTGACGCCCCCGCGTCACCTCGGCACCACCGGGAGCAACAGGCGGGAGGCGCCCTTGCCTTCGAGCACAATGTTCTTCGCGGGCGTGGGGAGCGCCTCGTGGTGCCAGACGAAATTCTCCGCAAGGGAGTCGCAGCTCGCGATCTCGAGGCGGATGCGGTGGCCGGGCCGGAACAGGTTCGAGGTGGGCACGACCTCGACGACGAACTCTTCGGGCTGATTCGCCTTGAGCGGGAGCTCTCGGGCGTGCGGGTGCCAGGGCCGGTATGGCTTGCTCCGGGCCGGGTCCACCTCCCGGTGGGAGGCGCGAAGCCAACCTTTTGTGAGAACCGACACCTCTCCCGATGGATTCTCATCCGCGAAGGTCACAAACCAGTCCGTATCGCTCGCGCTCGACTGCGCGACCAGGTAGAGCGCGATGGGGCCGGTGATTTCGAGGGGCCTGGGGAGCGGCTCGGTTCGGTAGAGGAGCTTCGGCCGCCCGAAGCGGGCTTCCCGGCTCGCGGGATCGTATTCATAACTCCTCCCGCCCTCGGGCCCGGCTGAATCGAGCAGCTCGCCCTCGGGTCCCTCCTTCGCGCCGCCCAGGTAGAGCTCTCGCCACTCCGTCCGGGCGAGGGGCCACTCGTTCTCGGAGCGCCAACGGTTCTCGCCCTGGATATAGAGCTGGACCGGCGGGCCCTCCATCACCCGGGTGTCCATCCCCTTCAACCAATGGTCATACCACCGGAGCGCCTCCTGGTGATAATTGGCGAAGGGGCGGCGCGGGACGGGCAAAGGCCCCGCCAGCATCCGTTTGGGGGTATCCGAAACCCCCTCCCAGCCGGCGAAAACGCCCGGCAGGTGAAGGTTGTAGAACTGCCAGTCGCAGCCGAAGTAGGTCGGTATCTGGATCTGATGCAGCCGGGGCCAGGCCGAGCGCTCCTGATAGTATTCGCAGTCGAACGGGTATTCGAGCCCCAGCACATTCCGGAAATGCCGGTGGAACCCGGAGGGGTCCTTCAGGCGGCCGCCCCAGAAGTTCAGGCGGGCGAGGCTGGAGAACCAGCTTCGCGCGAACCCGGTCGGGATCCCGCCGTGGAAAAAGCAATGGCGATAGGCATCCGTGAGGGCGTCATACGGGAAGATGGCCTTGAGACTCGGCGGCTGTCGTCCCGCCGCCAGGAGCTGGCTCCGACCGAAATAGGAGCAGCCCACCATGCCGACATTGCCATCACACCAGGGCTGCCGGGCGGTCCATTCGATCGCCTCGGCAAGGTCCTCCTGTTCGGTCGGCCCATACATGTCCCAGGCCCCTTCCGATTCGTTCGAGCCCCGCACATCGAAGATGACCTGCGCGTACCCCCTGGGCACCCAGAACTCCGTCAGGCCGGCCTCGTTCTGGCCGATGGGGGTGAGCGTATGCTGGAGCTGGCGGGTGTAAGGAGACCAGGACACGAGGGCGGGGAATCTCTCCCCCGGGGCCCACGGACGGAAGACGTCGGCCGCGAGCCTTACGCCGTCCCGCATGGGAACCCGCAGGTCGTACTCCGGGAAGATGGAGTAGCGCGGCTCGGACCTCTCGGGAGTCTCGGGCGCCTCGTCGAAGGGATACTGGGGCCATGCAGAGGGGTTGATGGTACGGATGCTGTTCGGATTGACTTTCACGGCGGCTCTCCTCTTCAGCGGGTTCCGTCACGAGAAACGTCAGACCGAATATTCTAACCCCAATTCCCCGCCGCCCGCTCCTGGGGTGAGGCCCCTCGGCCCCCTCCGTGGTTGCCCGGGGTTTTCGGCTGGGTTAGAATCGGCGCGCTTTTCTGGGGGGCCAGCGTCTCTCGGCCCCATCCGGATGGAACTTGAGGGGGGACCCCATCGGGGGCCCCGGGGAGGTCGCCCATGGCTTCGTTCGAGATCGACGCCCTGACCCGGGGGAGCACGGCCTACGACCTGGGGGTAGAACTCTTCCCCGGGATGCCCCACATCCCCCACCACGGCCCCTTCACCTACAGCCTGATCCGCGAGCACGGGGACATGCCGTATCCGGGAGGGGCGTGCTCGGCGGTAGATGTATTCGCCTGCACGGGACACACGGGGACGCACATCGACGCCCTCGGCCACTTCACCAAGGAGATGAGACTGCACGGCGGCCTGGACGTGCGGGAGAACCAGTCCAAGACGGGGGGCTTGCGCCGCTGCGGCGTGGAGGAGGTGGGCCCCATCGTGCGGAGGGCGGTGATGCTGGACGTGGCGGCCTACCTGAAGGAGGAGCGCCTGGGGCCAGGGCAAGCGGTCGGCCCCCGGGAGCTCGAGGAGACGGCCCGCTGGGCGAATGTTGAGCCGCGGGCGGGGGACGTGGCCCTCATCCGCACAGGCCACATGCAGCTCTGGCCGAAGAAGGACTACTACCTCCAGCAGGGCGGCGCCCCCGGCATCAGCCTCGAGGCCGCCCAGTGGCTCTCCGGGGCGGAGGTCTTCATGGTCGGGTCGGACAATTTTGCGGTAGAGCTCACCCCTTCCCCCAACCTCCCGGTCCACGTCCACATGCTGGTGGAGAGGGGAATCCACCTCCTGGAGGTGGTGAACCTGGAGGAGCTGAGCGCGAAGAAGGTCTATGAGTTCCTCCTGGTGGCCCTCCCCCTCAAGATCCGGGGAGGGACCGGGAGTCCCGTGCGGCCGGTGGCCATCGTGTAAGGCCCCGGCGTCCGAGCAGGAACCCCATGCGATAGGAGGACTGGTCTTCCATGAGCCAGGCGAAGAGACCCCAAGCGACTCGTCGCTCGGGGACCCCGGGGAAGGGGCGGCCCGCAGAAGCGCACAATGTGAAACTCATCGGCCACAGCGACGTGAACGGGTGGGGGGATGCTTTTCAGATTCAGGTGCGCGGAAGGTGGTGTTTTCTCGGCGCCTCGGGCATGAACGGCCACGAGGGAACGAGCATCCTGAACGTCGAGGATCCCTCAAAGCCCAAGGTAGTCGCTCAGCTTCCCGCCCCCACCGGGACCCACTCCCACAAGGTCCAGCTCCTGGATGATGTGATGATCGTGAACGCCGAGAAGATCCGGGGCTGGGAGGGGGAGGGTTTTGTGCCGGGCCTCCGGCTTTACGACATCTCGAACCCGGCCAAGCCGAAATTCATCAAGACATTCGAGATGCACGGGCGGGGCACCCACCGGCCCATCGTGGACGCCGAAAACCGCCTCTGCTACTGCTCCTGCGGGGCGGAGGGTTTTCATGGAAACATCCTCTGGATCCTGGACCTGAAAGACCCGGCCAACCCCGAGGTGGTGGGCCACGGCTGGCTAGAGGGCCAGCACGTGGCGGGGGGTGAGAAACCTTACTGGGAGGGCGACCTCTACCGCCTCCACCAGGCGAACCGCCGCGGGGACTACCTCTTCTGCGGCTACTGGGACGGAGGGGTGGTCGTCTTCGACGTCAAGGACCTCCCCAGGCCGAAGGTCGTCGCACACTTCAACCCCACCCCTCCCTTCCCCGGCCACTGCCACACGGCCCTTCCCCTCCCCGACTCCGACCTCGTGGTGGTGACCCACGAGTCCACCCACTTCGAGGTGGCGGAGCCGCCCGGCTTCATCTGGATCTACGACGCCCGGCTGCCGGCTAACCCCGTCCCCATCTCCACCTGGATGCCCTGCCCGGTGGACCCCTCTAGCCTCTATCCCCGCGAGGGGGATTGGACCACCCGGGGGGGACGCTACGGCGCCCACAACATCTGGGAAGGGATGACCTCCAAGGACTTCATCTACACCGCCTGGTTCAACGCAGGCCTCCGGGTGGTGGATATCTCCGACCCCTACCGGCCGCAGGAGGTGGGCCACTACGTGCCCGCGGGCGACTTCGGCAAGCCCACCCCCCAGAGCAACGACGTCTTCGTGGACGAGCGGGGCCTCATCTACCTCTCCGACCGCTGGGGCGGGGGCCTCCACATCCTGGAGTACACCGGGCCCCGCCCCCGCTGAGGGGACCCCAAGCGACCCGTCGCCTGGGGAGCCCCGCTGAGGGGTTTGAGGGAGGGTGCGTCCTAGGCGCGCAAGGTGAACAACTCCCTCCTCCTCTTCAGCGGAGCGCGCTCCCTCGAGGAGACGGGGCGGGTAATTGTGGAGTGTAAGGTGACAACCGGAACTGGCTTGAGGACCTGCCGGTGACCGACGCCGAGGGGCGCGTGGCCGGCTACCTCGACTGGTTCGAGATCGTCGCGAACCTGGATGAACATGGCCGGATGAGGCGGGTAGAATGAGCTAGGAGGATTTGGTAGAATTCGATTGGGGCTGGCGTCCAGGGATGCAGATCCCGGGCAGAAGGGCAGTTTGGACCTTGGCACAGAACGGTGGTGGTAAGGTTTTTGAAGCCCTTACCGGCACGTTTGTAGATGCATCTTGCCAGGGCAGCCTTGAAAAGGTTCTCATCATGGCGGGAGGTGGGAATCGTGTCGCCTAAAGGCCCGAAAAAACCCAAGCCTGGAGGCCCAGAGGGGATTGAAATCAAAATCACTCCCCTGGTAACGGAAGATACCCCTTATCACTATTGTAATTATGTCACCGTCACACACTCGCCATATGACTTTACGCTGAGCCTCATCAAGATACCAACAAGCTTAAAACCTGACCAGGTCGAGGCCGCGAAAAAGGGAGAACCAGTTGCCCTAGAGCCGATCATTCAAATGGTGATTTCCCCTCGATTAGTCCCTGGCCTGATAAAGGCGCTGAACGAGCAAAAAAGCAAATACGAAGCACGCTTTGGTAGCCTTGAAAGAGGAGATTAGGCATGCCAGCGCGCCGAAGGGAAAAAGCTAGGCGTGTTACGACGGAGACTAGCGTGCCAACTGCCGCTTCTTCGACAGCAAACGTTTGTCCGATTGTCTATGCATCTGGCACTCCAAGCTTTGACATTGACATCCAGTCGATGGATGTTCCTGCTAAGGAGCTTCCTGACGAAATTGTTCTTGAGGCCGTTTATAATCACCTGCGCTTCTTAAAGTCTCGCGGCAGGTCAGTTGTCCGGGCGGATGAGGTCGCAAGAGCGCTTGGTTTGTCAATAGCTCAAGTGGAGCGCGTTGCGGCCATGCTCCATGAGCGTGGAGTCAAAGTGGAGTTTTAGATTTGCCCACAAGGGTTTGCCCCGTTCCGGCAACGAAAATAGGTTCCCAAGATTGGTTCTTGCTTGCACATTTTGGACCTAGGCATCTCATTCGTTACCTCTCTGGTTCAAAGCCGAAAAATGTAACGGAACCGAGCGGGCACAGGATAAGAGAGGTTACGCTTGAAGGGAGCGTAAAATGGAGACCAAGAGACCCTGCTAAATTGATCATCATAGACGTGCCGTCGCTCGGCGTCTGATCCCATTTACACACCTCTGACATAATCTCAAAGCCCGAATTGGTAGTATGAGCACCTCCCTAAGCCCTCAGGGCGGGGGCAACCCCTCGAAGAAGCGCCTCAGGACCTCTACGAACTCCTCCGGCTGCTCCAGGAAGAGGTGGTGATGGGCCCCCTCGAGGGTGGCGACCTCGACCTGGGGGCAGAGGGAGCGTATCTCGCGCACCTGATCGTCCGGGAGCCGGTCGCTCTCAGAGCCCCGCACCAGCAGGCAGGGGCAGCGTGCCCCCCGCCAGCCTGCGCGCGTGTCCAGGACTTCTCGGGTGCGGTAGTAGTGCTTGTCCGCTTTGAGGCGGTAGTGCCCCTCCGGAGACCTGCGGGCGGAGTGGGCCGCTACGTGGCGGATCAGGGCCGGCTCGGCTTTCGGCGCCGGGGGCCAGAGTCGGAAATGGGCGATGAACTCCTCCCGGCTCTTGTACGGTCGGCTGGGCCGTCTGCCTAGCTCGCGGAGCTCGCCCGCGATCTCCTCTCCCACCCGCAGGGGCGTCTCTGCGACCACAAGCGCCCGCAGGTCCACCTCGCCCCGCTCCGCGAGCGCCAGCGCCACGATCCCCCCCATGGAGTGGCCCACCACCGCCGTTCGGTGGACTGAGGGCCTTCCGCCCAGGCGCTTGGCCCAGGCCGCAAGGTCGTCGGCAAAAGCCCCGAGGCTGTAGTCCC
>JBHIBR010000124.1:0-6001 GCA_046759145.1 Nitrospinota bacterium
CACTCGGCGTCGCGGCGCGCCAGGTAGTCGTTCACCGTCACCACGTGGCCGCCCCGCCCCAACAGGCCGTTGAGGTAGATGGGGAGGGTCGCCACCAGCGTCTTGCCCTCGCCCGTCTTCATCTCGGCGATCTTGCCCTGGTGGAGGACGACCCCTCCGACGATCTGGACGTCGAAGTGGCGCATGTTGAGCTGGCGGCGGGCCACCTCCCGCACCGCGGCGAAGGCCTCCGGGAGGATGCCCTCCAGCGTCTCGCCCCCGGCCAGGCGCGCCCTGAACTTGTCGGTGAGCTCGCGCAACTCGGCGTCCGTGCGGGAGAGCATCTCGGCCTCGAGGGCGTTCACCCGCCCCACGATGGGCCGGATGCGGCGGAGCTCCCGCTCGTTCTTGCTCCCGACGATCTTCCGGATGAGATAAGAAATCATAGCGCGCCTTCAGCAAAAAACCCGACGGGCGGAGCCTCCCGGGGCGGCGGCGGACCCTCGACCCTGGGGCGGGCCGATCCCTCCTGCATCCTCCTCCCGCTCCGCTGGGGGCGCCTTTTCGCCCGCCCCTTCGCTCTTATTTCTACCACAGGACTGAGCCCCCGGTCATCTCCCGGGCGCGGGCGGAGCGAGATCCCCTCGCTCAGGCCTATCGCCCAGGGACCTTCAGAACATCACCGCGCCCGAGTCCACCAGCAGGGCCTGGCCGGTGATGGTCCGGGCGTCCTCGGAGGCGAGGAAGGCGGCCGCCCGGCCGATGTCCCAGGGGGTCTGCTCCCTCTGCAAGGGGGTGAGGGAGACGAAATGGTCGAACACCCCGCGGAGGGAGAGGTCGGAGAGGTGGGGGAGTTTCTTCTGGTAGAGCCCGGCCAGGAGCTCCCACATGGGGGTCCAGACGAGGCCCGGGCAGATGGCGTTCACGGTCACCCCCCACGGCCCCGCCTCCTTCGCCACAGCCTGGGTGAAGAGGATGACCGCCGCCTTCGCGGCGCTGTAGTGGGGAAGGGTCTCGCGCCCCGAGCGCCCCGCCCGGGAGCTGATGTTGATGATGCGGCCCCAGCGCTGGGCCTTCATGTGGGGGAGCACCGCCCGGGTGGGCAGGAACACCCCTTTGACGTTCACGGCGTAGGTGAGGTCGAAATCCTCCTCGGTCACGTCCGTGAGGGGCATCCCCAGCTTGAAGCCCGGCGCCCCGACTACGCCCGCGTTGTTCACCAGGATGTCGGCGCGGCCGAAGGCGCCGATCGCCCCCTGCACCAGCGCGCGGACCTGACCCTCATCGGCCACATCCGCCGCCAGGGCGAGGACCTCGAAACCCTCCCTCGCGAGGGTCTCTGCCGCCCTCTGGACCTCCTCCCCACGGAGGTCCGAGAGGACCACCCGCGCCCCCTCTTCCGCGAGGCAGCGGGCAATGCCCTCTCCGATGCCCCGGGCCGCACCGGTCACGATGGCGACCTTGCCCGCAAGGCGCATGGCTTCTACCTCTTCGCCCCCCGAAGCCCGGGTCGATCCTCTTCAGGCGGCCCGGGACGCGCTCCGTGTAAGCTCCCCGCACCGGGCGCTCGCCTGGCGTAAGGCGACGGCCGCTAGCCTTCGGGCGCCACCACGGTGTTCCGCAGTCTGCCCAGCCCCTCCACCTCCACCTCCACCACATCGCCCGGCTGGAGGAAGGTCGGGGTCTCGCGGGCGTAGCCCACCCCGCTGGGAGTGCCCGTCAGGATGATGTCGCCCGGCTCCAGGGTCATCCCCAGGGAGAGGACGGAGACCTGAGCGGCGATGTCGTGGATCATGGCGGAGGTGTTCGTCTCCTGGCGAAGCTCCCCGTTGACCCAGGTGCGGAGCATGACGTCCATGGGGTCGCCGAAGTACTCCTTGGGCACCAGGTAGGGCCCCATGGGGCAGTGGGTGTCCATGGACTTGCCCTTGAAGAGCTGCTTGTGCATCCGCTGGCGGTCGCGGGCGCTGATGTCGTTGGCGTTGGTGTAGCCGAAGATGTGCTCGTAGACCCCCTCGGGCGGGATGTCCCGCCCCCGACGGCCGATGACCAAGGCGAGTTCTCCCTCGTAGTCGAGAGTCCGGGTGGTCGGGTGGTGGATGATCCCGCCCCGGTGGCCCAGCAGGCTGGTGTGAGCCTTGGTGAAGTAGATGGGGTGATCCACTTTCGCCATCTGGGGGGACAGGCTCCCCGCCCTGAGGCCCTCCTCCACGTGATCCCGGTAGTTGAGGCCCAGGCAGATGACGTTCTTCGGGGGATGGGGGACGGGCGGGAAGAAGACCACCTCCTCCTCCGGGAAGAAGCCCCCCCTCCCCTCTCCCTCACCCCGGAGCTCCGGGGCCCGGGCCAGGAGTTCCTCCAGGAGGGGGCGCAGCCTCGCCCACTCGCCGATGAGGCCCAGCATGGCGGAGGGGAAAACCTCCCCCGGCCGGATGCGGGACGCCAGCAGGGGGAGGTCCACTACGACGTCTTCCAGAAGGGCGCCGACGCTCGCGCCGCCCCGGGCCCTCCGGTAGGTCAGGAGTTTCAAGGGGGTTCTCCTCGGAGATATTTCCGTTTGGCCTCCCGCCGGAAGCGGAGGCCCGTCCCCGGCTCGTCAGAGACCTCCACGCGCCCGTCCCGGACGGGGAAAGGACGGGTGAAGAGATCCTCGGGAAACCAGACCATGTACTCCGCGTGGGCGGCGCAGGAGAATGCTGCGACCAGCGGAGCGTGAAGCTCGTAGAGGAGGTGGGAGGAGAGGGTCAGGTTCCAGGCCGAGGCCATGTGGGCTACCTTGGCCCACTCGGTGATCCCTCCCACCCGGCAGGCGTCGGGCTGGAGGATGTGGGCGGCCCGGCGCTCCACGAGGTCGCGGAAGCCGAAGCGGGTGTGCGCGTTCTCGCCCGCGGCGATGGGCACGGCGCTCTCGGCCGCCACCGCCGCGAGGTCCGAGGGGGCATCCGCGAGTACCGGCTCCTCGAGCCACGCTACCCCGTAGTCGGCGAGCATCCGGGAGGCCTCGATGGCTTCCCGGACGTTCCACTTCTGGTTGGCGTCCGCCATCAGGGCGAACCCGTCTCCAAGCTCCCGCCGCAGTGCCGCCACCCGCTCCCGGTCCCGCGGCGTGCCCACCTTGAACTTGTAGGCGCGGATGCCCTGCTCGGCAAAGGCCTGCGCCTCCGCCACCAGCTCGGCCTCGCTCAGGGTGTGCCAGCCGCCGCTCCCATAGAGGGGCGCGTGGTCGCGGTAGCCCCCCAGCAGGCGGTGGAGGGGCTTCCCCGCCCCCTGCGCCAGGAGGTCCCAGAAGGCAATGTCCAGGGCGCTCAGGGCGTAGGTGCCCAGGCCCTTGCGGATGCGGCTCTTGTTGGGGGCGTAGAGCTTCTCCCAGAGGCGCTCGACCCGGTCGCCCTCTTCCCCCAGGACGAGGGGGACGAGCTCGTCGGCGATGTAGCGCGCGATGGCGGGTCCAGCGTCCCCTCCCAGGGTGAGGGTGAGGCCCGTGCCCACCAGGCTCGAAGCGGTCCGCACCTCCACCCCCACCAGGTCCACCGAGGTGTAAGTGCCCAGGCTGCTCGCGATGGGCTGAGGAAAGGGGATGCGGAGCGGAAAGACTTCGACCTCCTCGACCTTCAAGCGCTCGCCCTCCGGGCTCACTTCAGGAACCGGGTCCGGGGAGGATGGACCCTTTCTTCGGACGGCCCGCACGCTACAGAAAAAGCCGCCGCACTGTCAAGGAAGGGCCCGGGCGCGGGCCCAAGCGGCGGCCCCTCAGGCTTCGCCCCGGCCCCCGGGCCGGCTTCTGAAAGGGAAAAGAGGAGCTAGGCGCGCCCGCTCGCTTCGGCCGCCCAGAGGCGACCCCGGAGGATGAAGAACAGGCCCAAGGCCACGAGCAGCACGCTCGCCAGGTGGGCCGCCCGGAAGGGGCCCAGCATGAGGCTGTCGGCCCGGAAGAAGCTCACGAAGAAGCGCCCCACGGAGTAGAGGATGAGGTAGAGGCAGAAGATGAAGCCGTCTCTGTGGGGACGGGTGCGGAGTTTCCAGAGGACGCCGAAGAAGATGAGGTTCAAGGTCAGCTCGTAGAGCATCGTGGGGTGCAACGGCTGGCCGGGGAACTGGCGCCCGGCGATGCTCTGGGGGGGGAAGACGATGCCCCAGGGCAGGGCCGTGGGGGCGCCGTGGGCGTCCCCGTTCATGAAGTTGCCGAACCGGCCGAAGGCCTGGCCCAGGATGATGGTGGGGGCGACCAGGTCGGCGAACTTCCAGGTGGGGATGCCCTTCCTCCTGGTGAAGTAGATGCCCGCGGCCACACCCCCGATGAGCCCGCCGTGGATGGCGAGCCCTCCGCGCCACACGGCAGGGATCTGCAAGGGGTGGCGCCCGTAGAAATCCCAGTTGAACGCCACGTAGTAAAGGCGCCCCCCCAGGATGCCGAAGAGCATCACCAGGAGGGCGAAGTTCATGATGTCGTCCCCCGTCAGGGGGAGGTTCACCCGCCTCACCTCGCGGTTGAGGATATACACCCCCACCAGGACCGCCAGCACGTACATGAGCCCGTAGTAGCGGATGGTGAAGGGGCCGAACTGGAAAAGGATGGGGCTCACTTCCGGGCGGCCGCCCCCTCCCCGTACACCTCGGTGGCGGGGTAGTAGTCCTTCCAGCCGAACCAGAAGGCATAAGTGGTGGGGATCTGGGCCAGGCGCTTGCCGGCCAGGGGGCCTGAGGTCGCCTCCCCGGTGAGGAGCGTCCAGCGGCTCCCCGTCTCCCGGTCGCGCATGGTCCGGTCGGGGGCGGGCTCGAAGGTGAGCTCCCGGCCCTCCAGCAGCCGGCTGAAGACCACGCCCGAGCGGGATTTCTTGTCAAAGGTGACCACCACGGCCTCCCCCGCCAGGCGGTCGTTCACCACCCTCTCCTTCTCTATCCGCGGGAAGGGGTAGGCCTTGGCCTTGCCGCCCGCGCGCAGGCCGATGATGTAGGTCTTGGGGTGGAGGCGCCGGTCGCGGTATTTCTCCGGGATGACGCCCGTCTGGTAAGAGTAGTAATAACCCTCGTAGGGGTCCCGGCTGTAGGGGCGGCCGAGGAAGCCCGCCCGGCTCCCCTTGGTCTTGTCGAGCGCGCGGCTCTTCGGGTAGAGCCCCTTCCACTCCTCCCAGGTGGTCATGATGCTGGGAAGGGTGGTGAGCTTCTTCCCCTTCAGGGGACCGACCATCCCCTCCGCCGTGAGGTGGCTCCACAGGGTCCCCGTCTGGCGGTCGTACATGATGAGCGCGTTCTTCCAGAGGGCCCCCGAGACGCCGAAGGTGAGCTCCCTCTCGCCCAGCATACGGTCATACACGATGGCCGTATAGCAGAGGGGTCACCAGGTGATGGCGACCTTCCGGCCGCCCACCACATCGTTCACGATCTCATGGACGCTCAGCATCCGGATGGGGTAAGCCCGGCGGTCGCCCCCGATGGCGAGCCCCACTACGTGCTCGTCGGGGTCCATCCAGGCCTCCGCCTCCCGCACCCCGACGAACTGGGGGTGGTCGATGGCGGGGATGGCGTCCCGCGGGAGCAGCTGCACGATCTCCTCCTCCACCCCTGCCCGGGCGGACGGGGTGAGGAGGCCCACCAAAGAGGCGAAGGCGAGCGCCATCGCCCCCGCCCCCAGCGTCAGGTCCCTCCAGGGCATAAGCCACCTCTCACTTGGGTGAGTGGAGCACCATGTAGAAAGCGCGCCTCTTGCGCAGGATGAGGACGAGGAGGTTCTTGCCCTTCCTCACCTTCCTGAAGGCCCCCGCGAAGTCGTCCAGGTTCCGGATGGGAAACCGCAAGAGGGAGGGCTCCTCCCCCGGACGCCGGAGGCCGAGCTCTCGGATGAGGTCTCCCGCCCGGATCCCGTCCTGCTCAGCCTGGCTGCCTTTCTCCACCGCCGTCACCAGCGCCCCCTGGGTTTCCTTGAGCTCGTGCTTGCGGGCGAGTTCCGGCGTGAGCTCCTGGAGCGTCAGGCCATACTCGCTGCGGGCCTTCTGGACCACTGGCTTGGCGGCCGGCGGCTCCT
>JBHIBR010000125.1:0-5993 GCA_046759145.1 Nitrospinota bacterium
GCCGTCTGATCTTCGTGGACGACGCCGATGTCCCCCCACACCTCCGGGCCCGGCGGCCACTTCTCGGCGATCTCCTTGGACGTCACGCCGGGTTTGATGATGTTGATGGCATCGTAGAGCCAGTCGTAGGCCCGCTTGTAGGCCTCCTTCGTGGCCTTGGAGGGCTCTCCCACGCTGAAGGTGCGGTAGTAACAAGTCTTGTAACCGTTCCAGGAGGTGTTATAGACGTCCATGTAGATGACGTCGCCGGGGTTGAGGCGGCGGCCCGTCCAGTGGCGCAGGTTAGGCCAGGTATAGGGCCCCGAGGTGCAGAACACGCCCGAGTACACCTCACCGCCGTTGGCGTAGCAGGCCTTGAAGACCTCCCCGAGGACCTCGTGCTCGCTCACGCCCGGTCGCGCAGTCGTGCGAAGGGCCTCGAACATGGCGTCCCCCACCGAGCAGGTGTTGCGCAGGCACTGGACTTCCTCCGGCAGCTTGTGCTTGCGCGCGTCGAGCAAGGCGAGGTAGCCCTCACCGCTCGTCTTCACCCCCTTCGCCTCGAAAGCCGCCGCGATGGAGGGGTCGGCGAAGTCGAGCGCGAGCACTTCTTTCTCCACCCCCGCGCGTTTGAGCTCGAGGAGGATCTGGTCCACGAAGCGCTTGACCGCCGCCTCATGGGCACCCGCGCCCATACAGCGGGCGATCCACCCCATCCCGGTGATGGCCCATTTCACGTTCCCCCGCGGCAGCCAGGGGGCGAAGCGCTCGGTGTGGTAGCCGATGTCGCCCTGCTCGTAGACCATCGGCTGGTCGTCACCCTTGACGAGGAGCGAGTAGCGCAGACCCGAGCTGGGTGTCGTCCACGGGGGCGTGTAGGTGCTCGTCATATACCGCGTGTTCCACTCGTTGAGGGAGAGAAACGCCCCGAAGTTTCGCTTCTCGAAGAGTTCCGCCTTCGCCCGTTTGAGGCGGCCGACGCGGAGGTTGTCCATGTTGATGCCCTGTATCCAGTCGGTGGACTGAAACGGGTAGGACATGCCGTGGGCTTCTGTCATAGGGACTCCTCCTCTCCCATGGGTCCGCGCGAGGCCGAGACGCGGCGCGCCCCCCCTGCGCGCCAGAAAATGAGGCTGGCCCCCCCTATGTCTGAAAGCAGGAGACCGAGTTGATCACCGACTGCCCGCCCCTGAGCTCCCATGGGGCGTCCGCCTGCGAATCCAAGGGACCGCCTGCCCTGGATAGCACTCAACTTCCCGGGCTCGGACCGGCGGTAGGCCCTCCTCCGCAGAAAAAATTCCAAGTATTTATATAAAATATATTTCCGGATTTCCGTCAAGGGAAAAGCTGCCTACGGAAGTCCATCGATCTCTAAGAGCCTCTTGATATCCTGCTCTGTCCAAAACCGCTAGCCCTCTTTGCGTTCTGTGCCCCATCGGTTCAATGGAACGGGCTTCTGCAGGGTTTTGAAAGAGCTTTTGGAAGCGAGGAGGTTGGCAGCCGCGCGGGGAGGCGCTCCTTGACAGGGGAGGCGTTTGGTCCCTAGTATGCGCAGTTTAGAGGCGTTGGGAGATATGGAGATGCATCTCATCCAGATTCGGCGCCGCCGTTTCCCTCCCTGGCTCGTGAAGCGCCTGCCGAGCCCGAGCCAGGCCCACCTCACCAAGGGCTTGGTGCGAAGCAAGCGCCTCCATACCGTGTGCGAGGAGGCGCGCTGCCCCAACATCTACGAGTGCTTCTCGCGCCCCACCGCCACTTTCATGATCCTGGGCGACATCTGCACCCGGCGCTGCGGCTACTGTGCGGTGGGCAAGGGCACCCCCGGGGAGCTCGACCCCGAGGAGCCCGAGAACGTCGCCCTCGCCTCCCGGGAGATGGGCCTGCGCCACGTGGTGGTCACTTCGGTCAACCGGGACGACCTGCCCGACGGGGGGGCGGCCCACTTCGCCGAGACCATCGGGGCCATCCGGTACTACCTGCCCGAGGCCACGGTGGAGGTCCTCACCCCTGACTTCCTGGGCGACTGGGAGGCCGTGCGGACGGTGGTGGAGGCGGGCCCCGACGTGTACAACCATAACACCGAGACGGTCGAGCGCCTCTACAAGAAGGTCCGCCCCAGGGCGCGCTACGAGCGCTCGCTGGAACTGCTGGGGCGGGTGCGGGAGCTGGATCCCGCCATCACCACCAAGAGCGGCATCATGGTGGGCCTGGGGGAAGGGGAGGGAGAGGTCCTCGAGCTCATGGGCGACCTGCGGGCGGTGGACTGCCAGGTGATGACCATCGGGCAGTACCTCCCGCCGGGCCCCAAGAGCCTCCCCCTGCGCACCTACGTGCACCCGGGCACCTACGCCCGCTACCGGGCCGCGGGCGAGGCCATGGGCTTCCGCTACGTGTTCGCGGGCCCCTTCGTCCGCAGCTCCTTCAACGCCGAAGGGGTCCACCAACTGGCCCACGCCCATGCATGAGTTCCAGCGCATCCGCCGGCTGCCCCCCTACGTCTTCGCGGAGGTGGAGGAGCTCAAGCTCCGCGCCCGCCGCCGGGGGGAGGACATCATCGACTTCGGCATGGGCAACCCCGACCTCCCCACGCCCTCCCACATCGTGGAGAAGCTCCGCGAGGCGGCCCTCAACCCCCGCAACCACCGCTATTCTGCCTCCCGGGGCATCACCAAGCTCCGGGCCGCCATCGCCGACTGGTACGGGCGCAACTTCGACGTCGAGGTGGACCCCGAGGAGGAGGCCATCGTCACCATCGGCGTGAAGGAGGGGATCGCCCACCTCACCCTCGCCATCATCAACCCGGGCGACCTGGTGGTGGTGCCCACGCCCACCTACCCCATCCACACCTACGGGGCGATGCTGGCGGGAGGGACCCTCATCCACGTGCCCCTTGCCCCGGGGGACGATTTCTTTGAAAACCTCCTGCGGGCCTGCAAGCCGCTCTGGCCCCGGCCCAAGGTGCTCATCCTGAGTTTTCCGCACAACCCCACCACCCACTGCGTGGATGCCGCTTTCTTCCAGAAGGTGGTGGATTTCGCCCGGGAGAACGACCTCCTGGTCATCCACGACTTCGCCTACGCCGACCTCACCTTCGACGGCTACCGGGCCCCGAGCCTCCTCCAGGCAGAGGGGGCGAAGGGGGTGGGGGTGGAGTTCTTCTCCCTCTCCAAGAGCTACAGCATGCCCGGCTGGCGGCTGGGCTTCGGGGTGGGAAACCGCGAGGTGGTGGCGGCGCTGCGCCGGATCAAGAGTTACCTCGACTACGGCGTGTTCCAGCCCATCCAGATCGCGGCCATCATCGCCCTGAACGGCCCCCAGGAGTGCGTGGCCGAGATCCGGGAGACCTACCGCCGCCGGCGGGACGTGCTCTGCGACGGCCTCAACCGCATCGGCTGGGCGGTGGAGAAGCCCCGGGGCACTATGTTCGTGTGGGCCCAGATCCCGGAGGCCTTCAAGCCGCTGGGGTCGCTGGAGTTCTCGAAGCTCGCGCTGCGGGAGGCCAAGGTGGCCGTCTCGCCGGGCATCGGCTTCGGCGAGCTGGGGGACGGCTACGTCCGCTTCGCCCTCGTGGAGAACGAACACCGAACGCGCCAGGCCGTCCGGGGGCTCCGCACCCTCATCCAGAGGGGCGCGCCCGCGGCCCTCGCCGAGGCGGCTCACTCCCCTCGCGCCTAGCCCGCCGTCCCCCGCCAGGAGAGGCCGGATGAAGTCGGTCAACGTGGGCATGATAGGCCTCGGCACGGTGGGCCGGGGAGTGGCCGACACCCTGGGGGAGAACGCCGAGACCATCGCCCGCCGGGTGCGCGTCCCCATCCGCCTGCTGCGCGTGGCGGACCGCAGCGCCGCGAAGAAAGGGCTCCCCGGCTACCCGTCCGGCACCCTGGTCTCTGACCCTCGCGCCGTCCTCGACGACCCCTCCATCCACATCGTAGTCGAGCTCATCGGGGGGGAGGAGCCCGCCCGCAGCTACATCCTCCGGGCCCTCGAGGCGGGAAAGCATGTGGTCACGGCCAACAAGGCCCTCCTGGCCGAGTGCGGGGAGACCATCTTCGAGGCGGCGGCGAGGGCGGGCTGCGCCCTCGGGTTCGAGGCCAGCGTGGGGGGAGGCATCCCCATCGTGCGGGCCATTCGAGAGGGCCTTGCCGCCAACCGGGTGGAGGCCATCTACGGGATCGTGAACGGCACCTGCAACTACATCCTGAGCCAGATGACGGAGCGGGGAGCCGCCTTCGAGGAGGTGCTCGCAGAAGCCCAGCGTCGCGGTTACGCCGAGGCGGAGCCCTCCCTGGATGTGGACGGGACCGACTCGGCCCATAAGATCGCCATCCTCGCCAACCTGGCTTACGGCACCCCGGTGCGGATGGAGGACATCCTGGTGGAGGGGATCCGACACATCACCCCCTCCGACATCCGCTACGCCGGGGAGCTTGGCTTTCGGGTCAAGCTCCTGGGGCTCGCCCACTGCGCGGAGGGGGAGCTCGACATCCGCGTCCACCCCACCATGATCCCCGAGGCCCACCCCCTGGCCAAAGTGGAAGGGGTCTACAACGCCATCTATGTGAAGGGCGACCGGGCGGGTGCCAACATCTTCATCGGCCGGGGGGCAGGCGCTGGGCCCACGGCCAGCGCGGTAGTGAGCGACATCGTCGAGCTCGCGCGGGAGACCTCCGCGGCGGGAAGGGGGGGGCGGGGCCGGGTGCCGCCGGCCGCCTTCCGCCCCGACGCCCGCTGGCCGCTGCCCGTCAAGCAGGCCCCCGACATCCTTTCCTGCTATTACCTCCGCTTCATGGCCCTCGACCGGCCCGGCGTGTTGAGCAAGATCTCCGGCGTGCTCGGCCGCCACAACATCAGCATCGAGTCGGTGATCCAGAAGGGGAGGAGCCACGAGGGCGACTACGTGCCCCTGGTCCTCATGACCCACGAGGCCCTCGAGCACAATATGCGGAAGGCCCTGCTCGAGATCTCCCGTCTGGACGTGGTGGGCCCCGAGTGGGCCATGATCCGCGTGGTGGGAGACACCGACTTCGCCGACTGAGGAGGAAGGGTGAAATATCTCGTCCTGGTGCCCGACGGCGCCGCCGACGTCCCTTGCGAAGCCCTCAAGGGGCGCACCCCCCTCGAGGCCGCCCACACCCCTGCCCTTGACCGCCTGGCCCGGGAGGGGCTCGCGGGGGGGTTT
This sequence comes from Nitrospinota bacterium, assembly GCA_046759145.1. GTDB lineage: Bacteria > UBA8248 > UBA8248 > UBA8248 > JBHIBR01 > JBHIBR01. Next base: position 5,159 of record JBHIBR010000125.1, read on the forward strand.
GCCAGCACGCCTCCGGGGGCGGAGCCGGGGACCGAGACCTCGCTCCTGACCCTCCTCGGCTACGACCCCCTCCGGGAGGGCGCAGGCCGGGGGGCGCTCGAGGCGCTCGGCCTGGGGGTGGAGTTGCGGGAGGACGAGCTCGCCTTCCGGGTCAACTACGTCATCCTGCGGGCCGGCGCGACGAGCGTGGTGATGCAGGACCCCACCGGGGGCGGCCTCAGCAGCGAGGAGGCGGAGAGGCTCAGGCTCGCGCTCCTCGAGCAGCTCCCCCGGGAGGAGGGGGAGGAGATCCGTCTCCTCCCCGGCCAGGGCTACCGGGCGGTGATGACCTGGCGGCGGGAGGGAGAGCCCCCGCCGCGACCGGCCGTAGTGCGTTTCAGCCCTCCCCACGCCATCCTGGGCCAGGAGGTCGGGGCCCACTTCCCCCCCAACGGTCCGGGCAGGCGGTTGGTGCATCTTGTGAACGACTCCCAGATGATCCTCCGGGCCCACCCCCTGAACCGGGCGCGGATAGACGCGGGCCGCTTTCCGGTCAACAGCCTCTGGCCCTGGGGTCCGGGAGGGCGGCTCTCGCTGCCAGCCCTTGAGGCCAAATGGGGGCTCAAAGCGGCCATCATCGGGGTGGGTCCGCTCCTGGCGGGCCTGGCCCGGGCGCTCGGTTGTGCCTTTCACTCCCCGCCCGGGGCGACGGGAGACCCTTCCACCGACCTGGGGGCCAAGGTCCGCGCCGTGCGGTCCGCCCTAGCCGGAGGGGAAACCGACCTCGTCCTCTGCCACGTGGCCGCTGCGGACGAGCTCTCCCACCGGGGGGAGGTGGAAGCTAAGGTGCGGGCCA
>JBHIBR010000126.1:0-5990 GCA_046759145.1 Nitrospinota bacterium
CCAGCTCCTCTTGGTCCAACTCCATCTCCGGGGCGCCTGCCCAAAGGCGCTCCAGATCGTAGAAACGGCGCGCTTCCTCCACGAAGATATGCACGACCACATCGTTGCAGTCCATCAGGACCCACCGGCCCTCGTGGTATCCTTCCACGCCCAGAGGCCGCACCCCCCGCTCCTGGGTGATGGCGTCGGCGATGGCCCGCACCTGTCGTCCCGAGTGGCCGTGGCAGATGAGAAAGCCATCCGTCACCGACGAGCGACCTCGTAAATCCAAAGCCACCACCCCCTCGGCCTTCTTCGAGAGGGCAGCGGCCGTCAGGACCTTCACCTTGTCCCGCAGGGGATCCGTCATCGAGCCTTCGAACGCGCTCCTGACGCATCCGCCGGGACGGCTCCGTACAGCCGGCGGGCCATTATATATGCCTCCACAGAGGGGGGCAACAGATAACGCACCGAGCGGCCCTCCCGGAGGCCTTCCCGGATGGCGGTCGAACTTACCTCGAAGGCCCTCACCCGCACAAGCCAGATGCGCCAGGGAGAACAGCTCACGCGGATCGACTCCTCACCCTCCGGGGTGAAGCGCAACCCCGCCTCCAACGGCTCCACCGTGGCCCGCAACCCCTCCAACACCTCGCGCCCATCCTGCGCCCCCCGGAGGGTGACCACGAAGTGGGCCGCGCGCAGAAGCCGCACCGCATCCCGCCAGCTCGCCACCTCCGCGAAGGACTCCGCTCCGAGGAGGAAATAGAGCTCCTCCCCCGGGCCCAGTCTCTCCCGGAGCTCCTCCAGCGTATCCACAGTATAAGAGGCCCCCCCCCGAACCACCTCCACGTCGGAGGCGACGAAGTGCGGGTTGCCCGCCACGGCGAGGCGGACCATCTCCAGGCGCTCCTCGGCGGATGCGACCACCCCGGGCTGCTTGTGGGGCGGAGTGGCCGAGGGGACAAAGAGGACCCGTTCGAGGCCAAAACGTTCGCGCACCTCCTCGGCGGAGCGCAGATGGCCGTAGTGGATGGGGTTGAACGTCCCCCCCATCACCCCCACTCTGCGGGGCCGTTCAGCTGCGGAGCTGGCCATGGCCGTACACGATGTATTTGTAGGTAGTCAGCTCCTCGAGGCCCACGGGGCCCCGGGCGTGGAGCCTGTCGGTGCTGATGCCGAGCTCCGCCCCCAGCCCGTACTCGTAGCCGTCGGTGAAGCGCGTGGAGGCGTTCACGTAGACGGCGGCCGAGTCCACCTCCCGGAGGAAGCGGAGGGCAGCCCCGCGATCCTCGGTCACGATGGCCTCGCTGAGGCCCGAGCCGTAGGTGGCGATGTGGTCGAGGGCGGCCTCGAAGCTCGGCACCACGCGGATGGAGAGGATGAGGTCGAGGTACTCGGCGGACCAGTCCTCCTCGGCTGCGGGCTCCACATGGGGCACGCGGGCGCGCGTCCCCGCGCAGCCCCTGAGCTCCACCCCCTTCTCCCGCATGGCGCGGCAGAGGGAAGGGAGGAAGGCGTCGGCCACCTTCTCGTGGACGAGGAGCGTCTCCATGGCGTTGCACACCCCCGGGCGCTGCGCCTTGGCGTTCACGGCGATGGCCTCCGCCATGGCCAGGTCCGCCCGCTCGTCCACGTAGATGTGGCAGACCCCTTTGTAGTGCATGAGGATGGGCACCCGGGCGCGCTCGACCACCTCGCGCACCAGGGATTCGCCGCCTCGGGGGACGATGAGGTCAACGAGACCCCCCAGCTGGAGCATCTCCCGGACCGCCGCCCGGTCGGGCACGGGGACAAGCTGGATCGCCCCCGAGGGTGCGCCCGCCTCTGCGGCGGCTTCATCCAGCAGAGAGGCGATGGCCCGGTTTGAGGCGAGCGCCTCGCTCCCCCCGCGCAGCAGCACGGCGTTCCCCGACTTGAGGCAGAGCGCCGCAGCGTCCGCCGTCACGTTCGGACGGGACTCGTAGATGAGACCCACCACCCCGATGGGGACGCGGACCCGGCCGATCTGGAGGCCATTGGGCCTGCGCCACATGCGGGTCACCTCCCCCACCGGGTCGGGCAGGGTTGCCACCTGGCGGATCCCATCGGCCATGCGGGCGATGCGGTCGGGGTTCAAGAGCAGCCGGTCCACCAGCGCGCCCGAGAGGCCCCGTTCCCGGGCGCGGGCGAGGTCTTCGGCATTGGCCGCGAGGAGGGGGTCCGCCCCTCCCACCAGCCGCTCGGCCATTGCATGGAGGGCCCGGTTCTTCACCTCGGTCGAGAGGCATCGAAGGGCCCGCACCGCCCGCCTGGCCCCCTCGGCCATGGCCCGGACGAGCGCCCCGACCTCCTGTTCTGCCTTCACCGTCACGGCGCGCCTCCGCTCTCCTCGCGGAGCAAGGTGAGGTTATCCCGGTGGATCACCTCATCATAATACTTGTAGCCCAGGATGTGCTCAATGTCTCGCGTGTGATGGCCCCGGATCTGGGCGAGCTCGCGCGCCCCGTAGTTCACAAGCCCCCGGGCGAACTCCCGCCCCTCCTCGTCCCGGCAGCTCACCGGGTCGCCGAACTCGAAGGATCCCCCGAGGTCGGCCACGCCGGAGGGCAGCAGGCTCCGGCCCTGCTCCACCAGCGCCCGTCGCGCGCCCCGATCCACCTGAAGCCATCCCCGCGGCTTGAGGGCAAAGGCGATCCAACCTTTCCGGTGGGTCAGGCGGGGGCCCTCGGGCAGGAAGAGGGTGCCCACGTCCTCCCCCGCCAGAAGGCGAGGCAGCACCCGAGAGCTCCGCCCCCGGGCGATGACGGCGGGGATCCCCAGCGCCCCCACGATCCGGATGGCCTCGAGCTTGGTCACCATGCCCCCCACGGCGAGGGGGCTGCGGCTCATCCCTGCCGCGCTTCGCACCGCCCGGCCGATCCCCCGGATCACCGAGAGGCGTTCCGCCCCTGATTCCAAGGCCGGGTCGGCGGTGAACATCCCCTCAACGTCCGAGAGGAGCACCAGGAGGTCTGCCTCCGCCATGTTGGCCACCTGGGCGGCCAGGGTGTCGTTGTCGCCGAACTGGATCTCCTCGACGGCCACGGTGTCGTTCTCGTTGATGATGGGCACCGCCCCCTGGGCCAGCAGGGTCAAGAGGGTGTTCCGCGCGTTCAGGAAGCGGCGGCGCTCCTGGACGTCCTCGTGGGTGAGGAGCACCTGGCCCACGTTGAGCCCGTAGCGGGCGAAGGAGCGCTCATAGGCCTGCATCAGAAGGGTTTGGCCGACGGCCGCCGCCGCCTGTTTGAAGGGCATCCCCTTGTGCTTGCCCAGGATGCCGAGGCGCTTGAGGCCGGCGCTTATCGCCCCGGAGGTGACGATGATCACCTGGCGGCCGCCCCGGACGAGCTCGGCCGCCTGGGCCACAAGCCGGCCCACCACCCGGGAATTGACGCCCTGCTCCCCGGCCTGGGTGAGGACGGAGCTCCCCACCTTCACCACGAGGCGTCGGACGGGCGCCAGGGTGGCACGGCACGGCTCGTCGCTAACGGTTATCCCCTCCCCCGTACGGCGGGCCGGCGCGAGACTCCTGCTCCCCCTGCGCCCCCCCTTGCGAGGGGGCCTCGGAAGAATCGCCTCCTCCCCGCCGCGCCTGGCCGCCGGCCTCATCGAGGGCAGCAAGCTTTTTCGCCACCCCGGCCAGGAGCTCGGCCACCCCCTCTCCGCTCACCGCGGAGATGGGGTAGAGCTCGTAGCCCCGCCCCTCGAGCTCCCCTCGCAGCCGGGGGAGCGAGGCCCGGGCATGGGGCAGGTCGAGCTTGGTCGGGACAACCAGCTGGAGGCGTGCCCCCAGCTCCTCGCGGAAGAGGGCCAGTTCCTGGTTGATTGCGTCGAACTGGACGAGGGCCTCCCGGGGGTCCTGGGCCGCGTCCACGAGGTGGAGCAGGAGGTGGGTGCGCTCCACGTGGCGGAGGAACTGGGTCCCGAGTCCCCTCCCCAGGTGAGCCCCGGGGATGAGGCCCGGCACGTCGGCCACCACGCAGGTCTGCCCCTCTCCCAGCTCCACAACCCCCAGGAGAGGAGAGAGGGTGGTGAAGGGATAGGGGGCCACCTTTGCCTTCTGGGCCGAGATGCAGGAGATCAGGGTGGATTTCCCCGCGTTGGGCATCCCGATGAGGCCCACATCAGCCAGGAGCTTCAGTTCCAGGGTGAGCCAGCGGCTCTCGCCCTCTTCGCCCGGCTCCGCCCGCCGGGGAGCCCGCTCGGTGGGGGACTTGAAGCGGGCATTGCCTCGTCCCCCCCGGCCCCCCCGGGCGACCCGGAGGGTTTGACCCTCCTCCGAGAGGTCCCCGAGGAGTTCCCCCGTCCCGCCGTCCCGGACGAGGGTCCCCACCGGCACGGCGACTCGCAGGTCCTCCCCCTCCTGGCCGTGACGCTCGCCACCCTCGCCGTGGCGTCCCGGACCCGCCCGCAGATGCTGGCGGTAGCGGAGTTCGACCAGGGTACTGTGCTCGCGGCAGGCGACCACGATGACGTGGCCGCCCCTGCCACCGTCGCCCCCATCGGGCCCGCCCCGAGGGACGTACTTCTCGCGCCGGAAGCTCAAGCAGCCCCGGCCTCCCCGGCCGGCGGCCACGAAGACGCGTGCAGTGTCAACGAACACAGGGCAAGGACAAGCGGGACCGGGAGGTCCCTAGGAAAGGGGAACTACGCTGATACGCCGCCTCCCCCGGGACTCCCACTCGAAGTGGACCACCCCATCGCAGGTGGCGAAGAGGGTGTAGTCCCTCCCCACGCCCACGTTCGGCCCTGGGTGGAAGTTGGTGCCCCGCTGACGGACCAGGATGCTGCCCGCGGTGACCTTCTGGCCGCCGAAGCGCTTCACCCCGAGCCGCTTGCCGATGCTGTCGCGCCCGTTGCTGCTGCTGCCGCCCCCCTTTTTGTGTGCCATGCTCGTTCCCTCGCGGCTGTGGCGGGATCAACGCTCTCTTGAGCCCCTCACCGCCCCGGAGCCTCTGCGACCCTCTCCTCCCCGGCGGGGAGCGCTGCCTCGTCTCCCGGGGGCCCCTCGATGGCCGTCACCTGGAGCTCGGTGTAGGCCTGGCGGTGGCCCCGGCGGCGGGTGTAGCCCTTGCGGCGCTTTTTCTTGAACACGCGCACCTTGCGCGCGCGGTCCTGGGCCCGGATGAGCGCCCGCACCCGCGCCCCGCCCAGGACTTCGGGGGAGAGCTCCACGCCCTCCCCCTGCCCCAGCAGGAGGACGGGACCGAGCTCCACCTCCTGGCCCACCTCGCCCGCGAGGCGCTCGACCCGGACGATGTCGCCCGCCTTCACGCGGTGCTGCTTCCCGCCGGACTGGATGATCGCGTACACGGCACCCTCCGCATTCCGGCCAAACAATATCTTTTAACGGAAAATCGCCCCCCCCGTCAAGGACCCGGCGCCGTCACCGCAGATAGCGGGGTCGGACCAGCTTGAAATGCAGGCGCCCCGCGTCGTAGGGCACCTCGCGCCGGATGGGGAGGTAGCCCTCCTTCTCGAGCCGGATGTCAAAGCCTCGCAAAACGTCTCCGAGCCCCACCTGGTAGGTGATGATGAGGGGCGTCTTCCCCTGGTGGATCCCGTTTACGTAGACGTCAGCGCGGGGGGGAGCCGAGGTGATCGTGAGGCGGTAGGTGCGGACGTTCCCCACCCACCCCCCCAGGCCACACCCCCCGAGGGCGAGGAGGAAGACCAGGGCGAGGATCCCCCCCTTTCCATGGCCGGGGGGACGACGATCACCGAACCTCTTGGTCAAGAGGCCCATCACCACAAGACAGCTTCTACTTCATCCTTCCAGCTTGACACCCATCCACTCCTCGAACAGACAGGCCAGCCGGGTGTGGTCCGCATCTGGGCCCTCGAGGCGCACGCCGTGCTGGAGCACCTGGGCGGTGAGGTTCGCAAAGAGGGCCATCACCCCCTGCTCGCGGGCGAGTTGGACGCACATCTGGAGGTCCTTATGCTGGAGGCCCAGGCTGAAGCCCGAACCGAAGGTGCGGGGGAGGATGTGC
>JBHIBR010000127.1:0-5987 GCA_046759145.1 Nitrospinota bacterium
GATGGCCCCGGCCGGGCAGGCCCGCGCGGGTCGCTTGAGCCTTCGCTTGATGACCTCGCGCTTGAGCCGGCTCAGGTGGTCGATGAAGAGAATCCCCTCCAGGTGGTCTATCTCGTGCTGGAGCACCTGGGCCCTCAACCCCTCCGCTCGCACGCGCACTTTTTCTCCCTCGAGGTTGAGCCCCCTCACCCGGACCAGTGCCGCCCGTTTCACCTCTTCCCTCACCTCGGGGAGCGAGAGGCAGGCCTCCTCCTCCCGCGCCTCACCCTCGGCGTAGACCAGCTCCGGGTTGACCAGGATCAGAAGCTCATCCGGGTCCAGCCCGGCCGAGGTGTCCACCACGATGAGGCGGATGGCCTCGCCCACTTGGGGCGCGGCGAGGCCGATGCCCGGGGCGGCGTGGAGCGCCTCCACCATGTCGGCGGCGAGGCGCCGGATGCGCCTGTCCACTTTTTCCACGCGCGCACAGCGGGCCCGCAGGATGGGGTCGGGATAAAGACGTATCTCGCGCCGCGCCACGGCTCCTCTTACTCCTCGCGGGGGAGCTCTTCTGTTCCCAGGAGCTCCCGGCAGACCTCCAGCGCGAGTCCATCGGCGAAACCACGCCGCTTGAGGAAGGCCCCCAGCCGCTCGAAGCGCCGCTCGCCTCGGAGGCTGGCGAGCTTCTTCTGCGCCGCACGCCGCGCCCACTCGGCCTCGGGCCGCTCCGCGTAGGCCGCCTCGAGGGCTCGCTCCACGACCTCCCCCTCGAGGCCGCGTCCAAGGAGGTCGCGCCGGAGGGCAAAGCGGCCCATGGGTCGGCTCTCCAGGCGGTAGCGCGCCCAGGCGAGGGCCAAGCGGACATCGTCCACAAGCCCCAATTCCTCCAGGCGCGCCAGCTCATCCTTGATCGCGGAGGGTTCGAAACCCCGGCGGCGGAGCTGGGCCCGCAGCTCGGCGCAGCTCCGCGAGCGGACGGCAAGGAGGCGGAGGGCAACCTCCCGCAAGCTCTCCGGTTCGGGGGAAGTCGCTCGGGCGACTCTCTTCATGTGCGCCCGGCGGGCCCTCGCTCGTGGGGGGAGGAGCTCTTGCCGCTGGGGGAGGATTCCCCGGACTCCTCGGCGGGGCCGCCCTCGGCCGGCAGGAGACCGAGGCCTGCCCGCACCTCGGCCTCGAGACGCGCCAAGAGGTCGGGGCTCTCCTCAAGGGTGCGCCGCGCATTCTCCCGGCCCTGGCCGATGCGCTCCTCCTGATAGGTGTACCAGGAACCCGTCTTTCTTACGACGCCCCGCTCGGCGGCGAGGTCGAGGAAGTCCCCCACCTTCGAGATCCCCTTGCCGTAGAGGATGTCGAACTCCGCCTGGCGGAAGGGAGGGCTCAGCTTGTTCTTCACCACCCGCACCCGCGTGCGGCTGCCCACCACCTCGTTGCCCTCCTTGATGGCCGCTACGCGGCGGATGTCGAGGCGCACCGATCCATAGAACTTCAGGGCGTTCCCCCCGGGGGTGGTCTCGGGGTTGCCGAACATCACTCCGATGCGCTGGCGGATCTGGTTCACGAAAACGACACACGTGCGGCTTTTGCTGATCACCGCCGTGAGCTTCCGGAGCGCCTGGCTCATCAGGCGGGCCTGGAGGCCCATGTGGGCGTCGCCCATCTCCCCCTCCAGCTCCGCCTTGGGGACGAGGGCCGCCACCGAGTCGATCACCACCACGTCCAGCGCCCCGCTGCGGACCAGCACCTCGGCGATCTCGAGCGCCTGCTCCCCCGTGTCAGGCTGGGAGAGGACCAGGTCGTCGAGCGCCACCCCCAGCGCCTTGGCGTAGGTGGGGTCGAGGGCGTGCTCGGCATCGATGAAAGCGGCCATCCCTCCCCCCCGCTGGGCCTCGGCGATGATGTGGAGGGCCAGGGTGGTCTTGCCCGAGGACTCGGGGCCGAAGATCTCTACCACCCGCCCCCGCGGCACGCCCCCCACGCCGAGGGCGGCGTCCAGGCTGATGGAACCCGTGGAGATGACGGGGACCGCCCCCACGTCCAACCCTTCGCCCAGCTTCATGATGGCGCCCTTGCCGAACTGGCGCTCGATGTGGGCGAAGGCCATGCTCAGGGCCTTCTCGCGCTCGCTCTTTGCCTCTTTCATAATCCTCGCCCCCTCATGATGCGGGCGAACCCAACGCGCGCACGGCTCCACTCTACCCCACGCTTCACCCGCCGGCAACGTCGCCCAGGGGGACGGCGGCCAGGGGCGTGTAGCGGGCCCCCGCGCGGGAGAGCTCGCTCTGGATGAACATCAGACGGTCGGCTTCGAGCAAGGGGGGCGAGGGGGCGAGGAGACGTTCGGCCTCCCGGAAGGCTCCCTCCACCCGGATGCGGTCCAGCCGCCGCGCCTCACCCCGGGGACGGCCCACAGTGAGGTGAGCCCGGAAGGGTCGCTCTTCGGGGGGAAAGCCCAGGGGGGCGAGCTCCCGCTCCACCGCGCCCTGGAGTTCCATCAGCGCCCACACTCCAGCGTCCCCCGCAGCGGGGCCCAGCCACACCACCCGCGGTCTCACAGGGTTCGGAAAACACCCCACCTGCACAAGCGCCATGCGGAAAGCGGCCCGACCCGACGCCGCCCGCCTGAGCGCCTCCTCGATGGCCGGGAGCCGGCTTTCGTCGGTGTCGCCCAGGAACCTCAACGTGAGGTGTATGCTCCCGGCGGGGAGCCAGCGGTAGCCGGGAAAGGCACCCTGGCGCTCCAGGGCCTGCTGGACCTCCGCCAGCCGGGCCCGAAGCCCCTCCCCGAGGGGGAGGGCCACGAAGGTGCGGATGCCCACCTCAACCCTCCTCCAGGTAGTCTCTCAGGAGGGCGAGGGCGGCCTCTGTGCTCTGCTCTTTTATGGATTCCCGCTCGCCTCGGAACTGACGGCGCTGGCAGCGCGTCCCCCCCGGGCCGGCCACCGCCACGAACACCGTCCCCACGGGCTTCTCGGGGCTCCCCCCGGAGGGGCCGGCGATGCCCGTGATGGCTACGCTCACCTGGGCCCGGCTCTTCCTCAGTATCCCCTCCGCCATGGCGCGGGCGGTGGGCTCGCTCACCGCGCCGTGGGCGGCGATGGTCTCGGGGGGAACGCCCAGGAGGTCCGTCTTCGCCCCGTTGCTGTAGGTCACCACCCCCCGCTCGAAGTAGTCGGAGCTCCCGGCGACGTTGGTCACCCGGTGGCCCAAGAGGCCCCCCGTGCAGCTCTCCGCAAGGGCCAGCCGGTAGCCCCGGGCCCGAAGCAGGGAGCCGATGGCCCGCTCAAGAGGCCCGCCACCTTTCAAAGCGCGAACTCCCCACCCCAGGCCCCGCGCACAAGCCACAGGGTTCCCGCCGTCACGAGGCCCGCCGCCACATCGTCGCCCACCACGCCCCAGCCTCCCGAGAAGGCTTCCAGCCTCCGGAAGGGCTTGAGGCTATCCAGGCCCCGGAAGAGGAGAAAGGCCGCGAGCCACCACCAGCCGAGGCGCGCGGGAGCCCCTACCAGCGCCCAGCACATGCCCGCCGCCTCGTCCAGCACCAGTTCGGGGGGGTCCTTGTGGCCGAGGATGCGCTCGGCCCTCCCCGTCGCCCAGACGGCGAGCGCGCTCACCCCGGCCGCCCCCGCGAGCAGCCCCCACGGGCCCAGGTAGAGGAAAAGCCAGGCGAGAACTGCCCCCTCGGCCGAGCCCGCCGTGCCGGGGGCAAAGGGGACATATCCCGCGCCCCCCCCTCGCGCCAGCCACAGGGCCAGGCGGGAGCCGAACCCCCTCTCCCCCTCAGCGGCCCACGTGGGCACGGCCGGCACTCACCCGCTTGCGGGCCGCGTCCCGGGCCCAGGAGTCCGCTTCCAGCACCGCCTCCAGGTCATCCACCGGCGCGGGCCGGTGGAGGTCCAGGGTGGCCTGGATGGTGGTGGCGATCTCGGCGAACCCCACCTCCTCCCCCAGGAAGGCGCGGACGGCCACCTCGTTGGCGGCGTTCAGGACGGCGGGCATGGTGCCCCCCTCCCGGAGCGCCTGGAAGGCCAGGGGGAGGCAGGGAAAGCGCTCCATGTCGGGAGCCTCGAAGGTGAGGGTTTTGACGGCCGCGAGGTCGAGCCGCGGCAGGCGGTTGGGCAGCCGTTCCGGATGGGCGAGGGCGTGGGCGATGGGGATGCGCATGTCGGGCACGCTGAGCTGGGCCAGGAGGGTGCCGTCCACGAACTCCACCATCGAGTGGACGATGCTCTGGGGGTGGATGAGGACCTCGATCCGGTCGGCCCCCACGCCGAAGAGCCAATGGGCCTCGATGACCTCCAGGCCTTTGTTCATGAGGGTGGCCGAATCCACCGTGATCTTGGGGCCCATCTTCCAATTGGGGTGTCGGAGGGCCTCGGCGGGGCTGACCCGGCCGAGCTCCTCCAGCGGGAGGGTGCGGAAGGGCCCCCCCGAGGCCGTGAGGACGAGGCGGCCCACATCCTCCCCGGGCCGCGCACCCAGGGCCTGGGCGATGGCGCTGTGCTCGCTGTCCACCGGGAGGACCCGCGCGTTGCGGCGGGCCGCCTCCCGGGTGATGAGCTCCCCCGCCATCACCAGGGTCTCCTTGTTGGCGAGCGCCACGTCCACCCCCGCGCGCACCGCCTCGAAGGTGGGCATGAGCCCCGCCGCCCCCACGAGGGCGGAGACCACCACATCCGCCCCCGCCTCCGTCGCCACCGCGCGCAGGCCCTCCTCCCCGTGGAGGACGCGCACCGGGAGGCCGTCCAGCAGGGAACGGAGGCGGCGGGCGTCCTCCCTTGAGGCGACCGAGACGATGGCAGGGCGGAACTCCCAGGCCTGCCCCGCCAGACGCTCCCACTGGCGTCCCGCCGCCAGGGCCACTACCTGGAAGCGGTCCGGATGCTCGGCCACGACCCGGAGGGTGTTCTCGCCGATGGAGCCCGTGGACCCCAGCACGGCCACCCGTTTGGGCATGGGGAGATACCTCTGACGAAGGAGTCCGCGCCGCCCTCACTTAGGGGAGGAGCCAGCGCGCGACATGATAAAACGCCGGAGCGGCGAAGAGCAAGCTGTCCACCCGGTCCAGCGTCCCGCCGTGGCCCGGGACGAGGGAGCCCGACTCCTTCACGCCCGCAGCCCGCTTGAGGAGCGACTCGGCCAGGTCGCCCAGCTGCCCCAGGGCGCCGAGACCCAGGCCCAGCAACGCCCCCGCGCCCGCCCCCCACAGCCCGAAGGCCCAGGCGCCCAACGCCCCCCCCAGGGCGCTCGCAAGGAGCCCCCCGAGGGCGCCCTCGGCCGTCTTGCGGGGGCTCAACAGGGGCGCCAGGGGGCGGCGGCCCAGCAGCCGCCCCGCGTAGAAGGCCCCCGTATCCCCGCCCCACACCGCGAGGCAGAGGAAGAGGACCAGCGAGCGCCCCTGCGGAAGCGCCCGCAGCGGCGCAAGGTGGGCGAGCGTCCAGCCCACGGCGAGGAGCCCCCAGAGGCCCAGCGCGAAGCCAAGGAGCCTCTCCCGCGGGGCCGCCCCTGCGCCGAGAGAGACCAGCAGCGCCGCCGGAAGGGCGAGAACAAGCCCCCAGTTCGGCCCCCCGGCCGGCCAGCCGTAGGCGAGAGCCACCAGCGCCGCGCCCCCCACCGCCCCTGCGAGAGGCGAGCCCGGCCACCCTCCCGCGCGCAGCAACCGGTGGAGCTCCCAGCTTGCGGCGCCCGCCGCCGCCGCCACGAGCAGGGCGAAGTAGAGGGGCGGGGCGGCCCAGACCAGGGCCACGAAGGGGGGAAGGAAGACCGCGGCGGTCAGGTGGCGGACCAAGGGCTTCTTAGCCTCTTCGGGCGGCCAACTGCTCCTCGGTCATGCCGAACTTGCGGATCCGGCTCCGGTAGGCGCGGATGGCTTCCTCCAGGTGCTCCTCCCGGAAATCGGGCCAGAGGACCTCGGTGAAGTAGAGCTCGGCGTAGGCCAGCTGCCAGAGCAGGTAGTTGCTGAGGCGCTGCTCTCCGCTGGTGCGGATGAGGAGGTCCACAGGGGGGAGGCC
>JBHIBR010000128.1:0-5947 GCA_046759145.1 Nitrospinota bacterium
CCGCCCCCGCCACCACCAGCAGCGAGCCGGCCCAGACCGCCCGGCTCGCCCGCTCGGTCCTGCCCCGGAACAGGGGGCTCATGGCCGCCACGAAGAGGGGACTCGCGCTCATGATGGGGATCACCACCGTCTGATCCCCCCAGGCCAGAGCGGTGAACGCTGTTACATACCCGAGGGTATTGATAGTGCCCGACAGCGCGAAACACAGGAGCGCCCCGCGCTGAGGTCGGCGCGCGGGGAGACCCTCCAGGGCGCCCGCCAGGATGGACGTGAGGAAAAGACTCGTGGAGGTGCTCACCGCGGCCGCCAGCAGCGGCCGGGGCAGGAGGAGAAGACCCTGCTTCATGCAGGTGTAGCCCGCCGCGCCCGAAAAGGCCGACAGGAGCGGGAAGGCCAGGTCCCTCCGCCGCCATCGGCCCGTCGCCTTCTCCAACGGGATGAGGGCCACGCCGCAGACCACCGACACGGTGCCCAGGAGCACGAGGCTCGTCGGCCTCTCCCCCAGCAGGGTAATGGCCAGTGCGGCCGCGAAGAGGGGATAGACGGCATAGACAGCGGCGGTCCGCGGTGCGCCCACCCGCTGGAGCCCCGTGTAGTAGAGGACCCGGGTGGCTGTCGGCACGAAGGTCCCGCCGGCCACGAACCACAGCACGGGCTTCCCCAGCCCTTCGGCCAGCTCTCCGCTCGCCCAGACCAAGGGCCAGAACAAGAGCACGTTGATGGCCGTGACGAGGGTGGCCCCGTGGAGGGCAGAGATGTGGGCCAGGCCGATGCGCGCCAGGAGGACGTTAAACCCCACCAGCGCGGCGGTGGCCGTCGCAAGGAGGAGCGGCACCCTGGGGCGGACCTAGCCGAGGCTCACGTGCTGCCGGATGGCGGCCACAAGGTCGGGGAACTCCCGGCTGCCTCCGGATAGGTCCTCGGCCAGGAGCTCCACCTCGTGGGGGCCCCGGGCGCCCAGGCCGAGGGCGATGGCGCGGCGGATCTGGACCTGCTCCCACACCCCCTTCGAGCTCACCCTCTCCCACCGGCCGAAGGACTTGATGAGGCCGAGGGCGACCACGTCTGTGGCGATGGGGTCCCCGCTGGCGAGGACCACCCCGGTCGCCACTCCCTCCCCCGACCAGGGGCCACCCCGCACCATGCTTTGGAGCCCGTCCACGACGAAGAGCTGAGGCCTCACGGCGGCGTGGATCTCCGCTACGGCCGGCTCCCAGCCCCTCGGACCATAGGCCCAGGGCTTGTTCCTGCCGTGGACGCATCCCACGCTGTTCTTGAGGGCGCAGCTGAAAGAGGCGCTCCGGTGCGTCTTGATGACGGGGACGCTGATGAGGCGCTCCGCCTCGTGGGCCGCCCGGGCGACATAAAGGGTTGTGGCGTACTCTGCTCCCGGCGGGCGCACCTCGACCCACTCCCCCTCATCGAAGGCCACCACCTCCGCTCCCGCATCCCGGGCCACCCTCGCCATCCCCGTCTTCTCCAGGTTAGGCCGCGTGGGAAGGGAGAGGACGGCGGACATCTCCCCCAGGACAAGGGGGGAGGCGCCCGCCTCCTTCGCCAGGACCATCACCGCCCCCGCCACACGCGGGTCGGTGGTGACGGGAGGGGGAGATCCCCAGACGACATTGGGCTTCACCACGGTGCGGGCGCCGGCCAGGTCGAGTTTGTCGATCCCGCCGATGAGCTCCACCGCCCGCCGCACCATCCGGGCGACGTCCTCCCCGTGGACGATGGACACGAGGCTTCGGGAGCCGGAACGAAAGGGATTCTCGGCCGGAGGCCGGGGAGGGGCCGGGGAAGCCTTGGGCGAGAAGAGGATCTGCCAGAGGGTCTCCCGGCACGCCGGCACGGCGATCCCCATCACCGCCAGGCCGGCCAGCGTGAGCAGAGAACGCCGCGTGAGCTTCATAGAAGTCCTGCCGGACCCACCCCCCGCCCCCTCGCGCCGGGGGCGATGGCCGTGCGGGAGGCCGAGCGCCGCCTCCCCCCTATCCCTCCGCCAGCGCCAGCGCCTGGGCCACGAAGTCGCACTCCACCATCTGGCACCAGGCCTCGGTGAGCCTTCGCGTGATGGGGCCGGGGACCTCCTTCCCAATGGCCCGACCGTCCAGGCTCGCCACGGGGAGGAGGCTGTAGCCCGTGGAGGTGATGAGGGCCTCCTCGGCGAGGTAGATGTCGAAGGGGGTCAGGTGCTCCTCGGAGGCGGGGATGCCCAGGCGCGCAGCCAGCTCGAGGACGGTGGCCCGGCTCACCCCGGCGAGGACGTTCTCGAGGGGCGGGGTGAGGAGGCGGCCCGCCCGGACGACGAAGATGTTGGCGTGGGGGGTCTCGGCCACCCTCCCCCGGATGTCCAGCATGAGAGCCTCCGCCCCCCGGTCGGCCGCCGCCACCTGGAGGTCCGCCAGGATGTGGTTCATCTTGTTGTTGATCTTCCCTTGCGGGTCGATGCACTCAGGGGGGGTGCGCCGGACCGAAGAGGTGAGGAGGCGGGTTCCCTCGCGATATTTGTGGGCCCAGCGCTCGGCCGGTAGGGGGAAGTTGAAGATGCTCACGGTGGCGGGGCCGCACTCCTCGATGCTGTAGGAGGGTGGGTTGATGCCCCGGCTGATCCAGTGGCAGATGCGGTAGTCCCTGCGGGGGTCGAAGAGGGGCCGGTTGCGGTCGAGGAGCTCCAGGGTCTTCTCCTCCATCTCCTCCAGCGAGAGGCCCGCCTCAATCCGGGTGTAGTGGAGGGAGCGGTAGAGCCGTTCTATGTGCTGGCGGAGCTTGAAGGGCTGGTGGCCGAAGGTGCGCGCCACGTCGTAGACCGCGTCCCCGAAGATGAACCCCCGGTCGTAAAGCGAGAGCCGCGCGCCACTCTCGGGGAGGAACTCGCCGTTCAGGTAGACCACCATCTCCGCCATCGGGGCACTCCTCCTGCTCTTTGCCGCGGCGCTCGCGCGAGGTGCCCCCCCCTTCGGCGCGCCGATGACTCTAGTCGGCCCCCCTCGGGCTGTCAACCACGGCGCAGGCGGGCGATCCCTGCTAGAATGCTCGGTGGGGGGGAGCCAGCCCCCCGCTCGGCGAGAGAGGAGGTTCATGAGCGAGACCAATCCACCTCCCCAATCATCCTCCCGCAGCCCGTCGGCGGCCGACCCCTCCCCGGGCCTCTCGGAAGAGGCAGTGCGCCACCCCGAGGCGGCTCGGCTTCGGGCCAAGCGGGCCTTCTACCGGGAAGAACACATCCACGGCTCGGGCTACACCAAGGAGGTCCTGGGAGGCCTCACCCAGGGTCTGTGGTTCTCCGCGCTCCTGGGCGCCCTCTGGATGAGCCTTGGCCTTCGACCCCCCCAGGCCGCCTTGGCGCTCCTGGCCGCCTCACTCGGCTACGGACTCCTGGCCGGGCTCGCCGCCGCCCTCGCCTCGGCCGAGCAGATTCGCTTCTACCGCCGGGAGGTAGCCCGGGAGCGGGAGGAGATCGAGAAGCGCCCCGAGTGGGAGAAGGAGGAGCTTCGCGCCCTCTATTACGTGAAGGGCCTGCGGGGGGAGCTCCTGGAGAGGACGGTGGAGACGCTCGCCTCGGACCGGGAGACCCTTCTGCGCATCATGATGGAAGAGGAGCTGGGGATCTTCGCGGCGGACTTCGACCATCCCCTGGTCACCGGGCTCACGGTGGGGGTCGCTTCCGCCATCGGAGCGCTGCCCGGTGCGGCGGTCCTGGGGCTAGCGGGCAGCCCCGACGTCTGGGCGTTTGCGGCTGCAGGAGCACTTGTGGGGGTCCTCCTGGCAGGGATAGGCGTGGCACAGGCGCGGGTGCTGCGAGGCGACCCCTTCCGGGCGGCGGCCTCCAACGTAATGGTGGGCCTCCTGAGCGGCGCCACCGCCTACGCGGCGGGAGGGCTCCTCTCGGGCGCCCTGGGCAGTTAGGACGGAGCCCCGTGCTCTACTACTACGGGCGCCTCCCCATCCGCCACCGCGGCGAGAGCCGCCCCCTCTTCTTCGCCCGCGACTTCTGGGACGAGCCGAGCCCCTTCCTCTCGGGCCTGAGCGCGCTCCTCGACCGCCACCTCATGCTGCTGGCGGCGGGGCTCTGCGGGGCCTCTCTCCTGGGCGCCTGGCTCCTGGGGTGGGCGGGCGGCCCTCCCAACGCCCGGGCGCTGCTGCTCCTCTACGCGTTCGCCTCGGGGGGCTGCTACGGGGCCCGCCGCGCCTACCTCTCGCTGCGCGGGGGACGGGTGGACATCGACACCCTGATGGTGCTGGGGGCCCTGCTGAGCGTGGTGGTCGGAAGGCCCCTGGAGGGGGGGCTCCTCCTCTTCCTCTTCACCCTGAGCGGAGCCCTGGAGGAGCTGGCCCTCGGCCGCACGGACGCAGCCGTGCGCGCGCTGCTATCCCTTTTCCCCCGGGAGGCCACCGCGCTGTTGGACGGCCGCCACGTGGTGGTGCGCCTCCACGAGGTGGAGGTGGGAGATAGGCTCCTGGTCCGACCCGGCGAGCGGGTGCCCATCGACGGGCGGGTGGAGGAGGGACGCTCAGCGGTGGATGAGTCGCCCATCACGGGCGAGTTCCTCCCCCGGGACCGGGGGCCGGGCGACCCCGTCTTCGCCGGGACCATCAACGGCGCGGGGACGCTCGTGGTGCGGGCCGAGAAGCGCCACCAGGACACCACCCTCGCCCGCATCGTGGAGCTCGTGGTCAAAGCCCGCGAGCAACGCGCCCCCGTGGAGCGCACCCTGGACCGGGTGGGCTCGCGCTACACGCGGGTTGTGCTGGCCGGGGCCAGCGCCTTCACCCTGGTCTTGCTCCTGGGGGGCTACGCCCTCGGGGAGAGCTTCTCCCGGGGGGTCACCCTCCTCATCGTCGCCTCCCCGTGCGCCCTGATGATCTCGGCCCCGGCGGCTGTCCTCTCCGCCCTGGCCCGCTCGGCGCGCGCGGGGGTGCTCGTGAAGGGGGGGATACACCTCGAGAGCCTGGCCCGCGTGGACACCCTGGTGGCGGACAAAACTGGCACGCTCACGGCGGGGGAGGTGCACCTCGCGGAGGTGGTGCCCCTCGACAGGGGGAGCGAGAGCGAGGTGCTCCGCCTCGCCTACTCGCTCGAGCGCCTCTCGGCCCACCCCCTGGCGGCGGCCGTCTGCCGGCGGGCTGAGGAGGAGGGCATCGCCCCCCACGCGGTGTCGGAGGGGGTGAAGGTGCCGGGGGCGGGCCACCGGGGCTGGGTGGAGGGCCGGGAGGGTCGGGTGGGCACCCTGCCCTTCACCGGCGGGCTGGTGGGGGAAGAACTCCAGGCCGCACTCGGCGAACGCCTCCGCTCCCTCCAATCGGGCGGGAAGACGGTTGTTGCCGTGGCGGCCCGGGGGGGAGCGGCGGGCCTCCTCGCCTTCGAGGATACCGTCCGCTCGGCCTCCCGGGGGCTTGCCCGGCGGCTCAAGTCGCTCGGCGTTCGCGAGCTCCACATGCTGACAGGAGACGCCCGCCCCGTGGCGGAGGCCGTGGCGGAGCGGCTCGGTTTCGACGCCCTCCGGGCGGAGCTCCTCCCTGAGGAGAAGGTGGGCGCGGTCCGCGAGCTCGTGGGCGGGGGTCGGACGGTGGCCATGGTGGGAGATGGGGTGAACGACGCTCCTGCCCTTCGGGCCGCCCACGTGGGCGTGGCCATGGGGAACATCGGGAGCGCAGCCGCCCTCGAGGCGGCCGACGTCATCCTCCTCCAGGACGACGTGGCCCGCCTCCCCTGGCTGCTGGGGCTGGCGCGGCGCACCCTGGCGGTGCTCCGCTTCAACCTGGGGCTCTCCATCGCGGTCATTACCCTCCTCTCGGCAGGGGTGATTGCGGGGCGAGTGGACCTGGCGCTGGGCGTGGTGGGCCACGAGGGGAGCACCCTGCTTGTGGTCGCCAACAGCTTGCGCCTGCTCTTCCACCCGTGCCCCTCCGCCGCGGGCAGGGCCGCCCCCACCGCCCGGGGATAGCT
>JBHIBR010000129.1:0-5856 GCA_046759145.1 Nitrospinota bacterium
GACCCCGTCCGCGGGCGCTGGGCTGAGGGGCTTGGGGCGCGGGAGAGGGTCCGGGAGCCCACGGTGCCATGAACGCCCGCCCGGGGGGCCACCCCGTGCCCCGGGAGGGACGCGCGGCGCGCGTGGGGGAGGTCGCGCGGTTTTTCCTCTACCTCGGCACCGTGGGTTTCGGCGGGCCCATGGCCACCATCGCCATGATGGAGGCCGAGACCGTCGAGCGCCGAAGGTGGGTGGGGAAAGAGGAATTCCTCGCGGGTGTGGCGCTCTGCCAGGCCCTGCCCGGGCCGGCCTCGACCCAGGTGGGCATCTACCTCGGCTACCTCCGTGCCGGGTGGGCGGGGGCGGTGGTGGCGGGGGCGTGTTTCATCGGACCCGCCTTCCTCATGCTCCTCGGCCTGAGCTGGGCCTATTTCCGCTTCGGCGCTCTCCCGGCCGTCGGGGGGCTCTTCTACGGGCTCAAGCCCGCGGTAGTGGCCATCATCCTCGCCACCTGCTACCGCCTCGGCCGGAGCACCGTGACCGACTGGAAGCTGGGCGCGCTCTTGGCGGCGAGCTTCGCCCTGGTCTACGGGTGGGGGCTGGACATCATCCTCCTCATCCTGCTTGCGGGCGCGCTGGGGGTGGCGCTCTATGGCCGCCCCTCTCAGCCCGGGGTGGGCGCGGCGGTGTTGCTCGCGGCGGCCGCCCCGGCCGCAGCCGGAGCGGCGGGGGGCCTCCTGTTCCTCACCGGCTTCTTCCTCAAGGTGGGCGCCTTCATCTACGGCGGGGGCTACGTCATCATCCCCTTCATCCAGCTTGAGGTGGTGGAGAAGTTCCGCTGGCTCACCGCCCAGGAGTTCGTGGACGGCCTCGCCCTGGGACAGCTCACCCCCGGCCCCATAGTGAAGACGGCCGCCTTCATCGGCTACAAGGTGGCGGGTCTGGGAGGAGCCGTGGCGGCCACCTTCGCCATCTTCTTCCCCTCCTTCGTCTTCGTCCTCCTGGCCGCCCCCTTCCTCGCCCGCTTCCGGGAGGACCCCCGCGTGCGCGCCTTCCTGAAGGGGGTGAACCCGGCCGTTGTCGGGGCCATCCTGGCGGCCACGGTGGGGATCGGGCGGGCCAGCCTGGTGGACCCCGTAACGTGGGCGTGGGGGGCGACGGCGCTGGTGGCCTCGTTGCGCTTCCGGTTGGGCGTGCCCTGGCTCGTGGGGGGCGGGGCTGCCCTGGGATTGCTGGTGGGTCGGTAGGGGAGGGAGAGCGATGGAGATGGGCGTGAGCCTCCCGGTGCGGGGTCCGCTGGCGAACCGGGAGAGCCTGAGGGAGCTGGCCCGGGAGGCAGAGGGGGCGGGGTTGGACTCCCTCTGGGTGAGCGACCACGTGGTCATCCCCCAGCGAGCGGAATCCCCCTATCCTTACAGCCCCGACCGCCGCTGGGGGGTGGGAGCGGACTGCCTGGCGCCCATCCCCAGCCTCGCCTTTCTCGCCGGAGCGACCGAGCGGGTGAGGCTCGGCACGAGCGTCCTCATCCTCCCCTATCGGCCGGCCATCCTGGCGGCGAAGCAGCTCGCCACGCTCGACTTCCTCTCGGGGGGAAGGCTCATCCTGGGCGTGGGGGCGGGCTGGCTGCGGGAGGAGTTCGAAGCGCTCGGCCTGGGGACCTTCGCCGTCCGGGGCGAGGTGACGGACGAGACCATCCGGGCCTTCCGCGCCCTCTGGCGGGAGGAGGCGCCCACCTTCCAGGGGCGATACGTCCGCCTCGGGGGAGATTTCGCCTTCGCCCCCAAGCCCCTCTCCCGCCCCTTTCTCCCCATCTGGGTGGGAGGCCACTCCGAGGCGGCCCTCAGGCGTGCCGGAAGGCTGGGCGACGGCTGGCACCCCATCGGCATGAGGCCCCCGGCCGTGATCGAACCGGCCCAATACGCCGTCATGGCGCGCGAGGTGGCGGCCTATGCCGAGGAGGCGGGCCGCGACCCGAACCGGGTTCTCCTCACCTTCCGGGTGCCCATTGCCCTGGGAGTAGGCCGGACTGGCCCTTTCACCGGCTCGCCCGAGCAGGTGGCGGAGGACGTCGGGGAGTACGCGCGCCTGGGGGTGCGCCATTTCGTATTCGACCTCGCGGCGGGCGCGATGTCCGCCATGCGGGAGGCCATCGGTCACATCGGCCGAGAACTCAAACCCCTGGCAGGGGGGTAGGCAGGTGGAGATGGGAGGAAAGTACCGGTTCCCCTTCCCCTGCCCATCCGCGCATTTTCCTGGTGCGACTAGCCCCCTGCGCGGACTATCCTTGAAAGTGTGGGAGGGTGAGATGGCCATAAATGAGGAGGGCAGGAAGATGGAAGCTTACGTACACATCCGCACCAAGTTGGGCCAGTCGGCCAAGGTGGCGAGAGAGGTGGGGAACCTGCCCGGTGTGAAGAGCGCCAAGGTGGTTGCAGGCCGCTATGACATCGTGGCGCTGGTTGAGGGGCCCGACATGGCGGCGCTGGGCAGGCTGGTCCTCTCCAGCATCCAGACGATCGGGGGGGTCACCTCCACCGAGACGAGCCCCATCATCGAGTCCAAGGAGCTACAGTGAGGGGGGGAGCGTCATAGCCCACGGACCGGGTGTTGACGGAGGAAGAGCGGCAGGGTAGAGTGGGGGCGAGCTGAGGGAGGGGGTTTCCCCCCTCGTGAGTTCCCTGTAACTGGGGTATCCCGCGGACGTTTTTGGGCTTTATTACGCCCCATGTTTTCGTGTAATATTCGCCGTCGCCGTTTGTTCTGGCTGGGCGGGTTGGGGGGCCGAGCGGTGGGCGAGCGGGCGGACCTTCTGAGCAGAAACGCGGAAAACTCCGGGGGCGCCTCTCTTGCCCCGCCCCCGGTCTCGGTGGCTACCAGAGCCATCGTGGAGCTTGAGGTCGAGGCCCTTGCCCACGGCGGGATGGGGCTTGCACGCCTGGAGGGACGCGCGGTTTTCGTTCCCCGTGCCGCGCCCGGAGACTGCATCCGCGCGCGGCTCGAATCCGACAAGGACAACTACGCGCGCGCGGAGCTGCTCGATGTGCTTGCCCCCGGACCGGGGCGCAGGGAGCCTCCCTGTCCTTACTACAGCGCCTGCGGAGGCTGCCAGCTCCAGCACCTCGATGCGGAAACTCAGGCCCACTGGAAGAGAGCGATCTTCGGGGAAACCCTCCGTCGCGTGGGTGGAATCGCTCCTCCAGAAGACCTCCCCTCGCTGCCGCCCCGCGGGGCGCCCCTCGGCTACCGTCGCTGGGTGCGCTTCCAGCTCCGGGGGGGTGAGCTCGGCTTCTTCGCCGCCCGCAGCCACCACCTTGTGCCGGTCGAACGTTGCCTCCTGGCTGTGGAGCCCATCAACCGCCTCATCCCCCCCTTGCGTGCCTTCCTGCGGGCCCATCCCGAGCTTGCGGCCGGAGGGGCGCTTGAGGTGGCCTGGCGCGGCGAGGGAGAGGGTTGCCTCCTCCACGTCATCGCCGACAGCTCCCGCGGCCGAGCCCGGCGGAGGGGGGCGATGAAGCTCCCTCGGCGCAGTCTCTCCCTGTGGGCGGAGTTCGGCCGGGCCCAAGGGGTAGCGGTGGCGGCGGAGGGGAAGCTGCTGAGCGGCTCCCCCGAAGAGGCCCGCTCGGTCCTCTCCCTGCCCCTGGACGATCGGGCCGAGCCCCTCCGCCTCGGGGCGAGCCCGGGCCGCTTCCTCCAGCCCAACGCGCGCGAGAACGGGGCGCTGGTGGGGGCTGTACTCGAGCTGGCCCGGCCCCGGCCGGGGGATCAGCCCGTGGACCTCTTCTGCGGGGTGGGGAACCTCAGCCTCCCTCTGGCGGCGCGGGCGGGGAGCGTCCTCGGGGTGGAGCTGGACCCGCTCACCGTCCGGGATGCCCGCCGCAACGCCCGCGAGTGCGCCATCTCCGGCTGTCAGTTTCTGTGCGGTGAGGCCGGGGCGGTGCTCCGCGAGCGCGTGGTGGGGAAGTTCTCCCCCCGGCTCATCGTCCTGGACCCGCCTCGCAACGGCGCCCCCTCGGCGCTCGAGCCCATCGCCGGGGCGGGCCCGGAGCGAGTGGTTTATGTATCGTGCGACCCGGCCACCCTCGCCCGGGACGTCCGAACCCTCGCGGGGCGGGGCTACCGCCTGGCCGCCTCGCGCTTGGTCCCCATGTTCCCCCAGAACCATCACATCGAGTCGGTGAACCTCTTGCTCCGGGGAGTGGAATCGTAGCGGTTTTTACCCTTTGGAGGAATGCGTCCCATGTACCTCACCCGCCGGCAGCGCGAGATCTACGACTTTGTGCGCCAGTTCATGAGCGAGCGGGGCTACGCGCCCAGCATTGCCGAGATCGGCGCCCGTTTCGGCCTCACCTCGCCCGCCACGGTCCACAAACACCTCCAGAACCTGACCGAGAAGGGCCTCATCCGCAGGAGCTGGAACCGCAGCCGCGCCATCGAGCTCGTCCCCGGGGCGGACGAGCTCCTGTCCTCGGGCCAGCCCGCCGCAGAGCTCCCCCTCCTGGGCTACATCGCGGCCGGGAGCCCGCTTGAGGTGGTAGAGGACGCCGCCCGGCTGAGCCTCCCCTGGGCTTCGGGAAGGGGGGATGTGTATGTCCTCAAGGTCCGGGGCGACTCCATGGTGGAGGACCACATCCAGGACGGCGACTACGTGATCGTGGAGCGGCGCACTGAGCCCCGAAACGGCGAGACCGTGGTCGCCCTGCTGGACGGCGAGCAGGCCACTCTCAAGCGTTTCTACCGGGAGGGGAATCGCGTGCGACTCCAGCCGGCCAATGCCGACATGGAGCCCATCCTTCTGGAGGAGGGCGACCTCCGCATCCAGGGGGTGGTGGTGGGCGTGCTCCGGAAGTACTGAAGGGGCACCCCAACGCGCCCGCGCGTTGGGGACCCCTGAAGGCTCTGGCTCCGGCATTTCGCCCGCCTCGCAGCGCCGCAGCCGGGGACGACGGTGATGGGTATCCTGCCCAGAGAAAAGCGCCCACCCGCTGAGCCTGCCCCGGATTTGGAACCCGGCTTACCAGAAGCCTGGGGGTGTGTCCCTTCCGTTTTGTCTGCCCCCTCGCTCGGGGGACGCCACCGCTCCGGCTCACCGCCGGGGCCCATCTCCTCCTGAGGGAGGGCCAGAGCGGAGCGGGAGGCCCGAGGCCATGGCCGCCCCCGAGCCTGTCATCTTCCTGGTGGACATGGACGCCTTCTTCGTGGCGGTGGAGCGGATGGAGGACCCCGCCCTGGCGGGCGTCCCCGTCGTTGTGGGAGGCTCGGTCGGGGGGCGGGGGGTGGTGGCCGCCGCCTCTTACGAGGCCCGCCGCTTTGGCGTCCACTCCGCCATGCCCATGGCGACCGCCCGGCGCCTCTGCCCCTGTGCGGTCTACATCCAGGCCGACCATGCGAAATACGCCGCCGCGTCGGAGCGCGTGCTCGAGGTCCTCCACCGTTTCTCCCCCCAGGTGGAGCCCGTTTCGGTGGACGAGGCCTACGTGGATATGACGGGCACTGAGCGGCTCCACGGCCCCCCCCTCGCAACCGCCCACGCCCTGCGGGAGGCCATCGCACGGGAGGTCCACTGTCCTGCCTCCATCGGGGTGGCCTCGAACAAGCTGGTGGCCAAGGTGGCGGCGGACCTGGCGAAGCCAGCCGGCATCCTGCGCGTCTATCCCGGCCGGGAGGCCCTCTTCCTCTCCGCACTGCCCGTGGGCAAACTCCCCGGGGTGGGGAAGGTGGGGGAGGCGGAGCTCAAGGGGGTCGGGGTCCGCACTGTGGGAGACCTCGCCAAGCTGCCCCTGGAGTGGCTCGAGGGGCGCTTCAAGAGCTGGGGGCGGGAGCTGTACCGGAAGGCGAGGGGGATCTCCGAGGACGCCGTGGAGCCCCCCGGCGAGCCCA
>JBHIBR010000130.1:0-5772 GCA_046759145.1 Nitrospinota bacterium
GCCGGCGAACGACCCGCCCCGCAAGCCGACGAACAAGCTGCGCGTCTAGAGCGCGTCCTTTCCATGGCCCCTTCCAAGACCGCGAAGGGGCCTTTGTTTTTTCAACCACGCGAGGGGATTGTGAATGTGTAAGGGCGATGCGACGAGCCGCCCCTCCGGGTCTCTTTTCCGCAATCCCCGGGGCGTTGCCTACCCGCAATGGGGCAGGGCCGTCCGCCTCGGCTGTGTTTTGAGGGCGAATCCGCCCGTGCGGGAGGAGGGAGGACCGTGAAGGAGCGCTACTGCGTCAATGTCCGAGACATCCCCAACGCCAGCTTGGATAAGGCCGAAGGCTGGCGGATGAACATCAAGTGGCTCCTCAACCGCCACACGGTGGGGTGCGAGAGCGCCTGCCTCTTCCATGCCACCTTCCGCCCCGGCGCGGCCCACGAGAAACACAAGCACACGAACGCGGATGAAGTGGTGTTCGTGGTAAGCGGCAAGGGGGCGCACGGCCAGGGGGAGGAGGAGTGGGAGGTGGGCCCGGGTGACGCCTATTTCGTCCCCCGGGGGATGGTCCACTGGGGGAGGGCGACCGACCCCGCTGACCCCTTCGTGGTGGTGGGGGCTTACATCGGGGTAGGTTCCCTGGAGGAGAGCGGCTACGCCTTCGTCGAGCGCCTTGAGCCCTGAGGGTGTGCGGGTGGTGCCCACCCTCGCCGCCATCGCCAACGCAGTGCGCGAGGCCGCCGGGGTCCGCATCCGGGAGCTCCCCATCACCGCCGAGCGGGTGGCCCTGGCGCTCAAGAGGGGGGCGAGGTGGCAGGGTGCTGGTCGCGGGTGCAATTCCCAAGCGGGCCGCGGGGCACTCGGCCGGGCGTCCTCGCCGCCGTTTGCGAACGCGGCTAGCTCTATTCCCTTTCCACGAGGAGGTGCTCCCATGCCGGCCAAGAGGATCCCAGCCGCGGGGGTCGGTCGTCCCGCCTACGAGGTGGCCGCCGAGATCGTCGCAAGCGCCCTCAGCAACCCGCAGGTCAAGGCGTCCGACGTCACGGGCCGCGAGGGGACCACGCTCAAGGAGGCCGTGCCCGAGTTCTACGAGGCCGTCTTCCGCAAGATCCTGGAAAGCCAGGAGAAGGTGGTCGAGTGGCGCAAGCAGGCAAGAGGCAGATAGAGGGCGTGAGAGGAGGCCAAACCATGAGCGAGCGCCGCGTGCTCCAGCCCCAGAGCGTCGCCGTCCCGAAGCCCCCGTATTCGCCGGGGATCCGGCGGGGAAACCTGGTGTTCACGGCGGGCCAGGTGGCCCTCGACCGCGAGGGGAAGGTCGTGGGCAGCGACATCCGCTCCCAGACCCGTCAGGCACTCCAGAATGTGGAGGCGGTCCTGAAGGAGGGAGGGGCGAGCCTGGCCGACGTGGTGAAGGTGACCGTCTTCCTCACCGACATGGCGAACTTCTCTGCCATGAACGAGGTTTATCGCGAGTTCTTCCCCGAAGACCCCCCCGGCCGCAGCACGGTCCTCGGGGGCCTGGCCCGGCCCGAATTCCTGGTGGAGGTCGAGGCCGTGGCCGCCCTGCCCTAGGGGGCGGGGGGGGGGCGGGGAGCCGGGCTAGGGCATGGCGCGGCTCACTCCGCCGTCCACGGCGATGCAGGCGCCCGTTATGTAGGAGGCGCGGGCGGAGGCGAGGAAGCAGACCACGTCGGCCACCTCCTCCGGTCGGCCCCAGCGGCCGAGAGGGATGCGGGCTTCGGCCGCCTTGCGCACCTCGGCAGCGCTCTTGCCCATCAGGGCCCCGATCTCCCCCGTGACCTGGACGCCCCGGCCCGTCTCGGTCAGGCCGGGTGCGACGGCGTTCACAAGGATGTTGTCCTTGGCGCAGACGTCGGCGAAGACGCGCGTGGTGTTCAGCACGCCCGCGTTGGCGAAGCTCGCGGGGAGCATCATGAGGCCCGGCTGCTTGCCCGCCCCACCGGCGATGTGGACGATCCGCCCCCCGCCCCGGGCCCGCATGTGGGGGATGACCGCCTGGCTCATCCGGATGTAGCCATAGAGTTTGAGGTGGAGCGCGTCGTCGAGGAGCACGCCGCCCATCTCCGTGGGCTTCGCCGGGCGGGCGCTCCCGGCGCAGTTGACCAGGATGTCCACCCCACCGAGGCCGCGGACGGTCTCCTCCACGGCGCGCCGACACTCCTCCTCCCGGGTGAGGTCCGCGGGCACAGGAAGGGCCCGGCTCCCCCGCTTCTCCACTTCCTTCTTCACCGCCTCGAGGCCCTCCCGGCCGCGGGCCACCAGGGAGACCTGTGCCCCCTCGGCCGCCAGCGCCAAGGCGCAGGCGCGGCCGATCCCGCGGCTCGCCCCCGTGACCAAAGCCACCTTGTCCCTCAATCCCAGGTCCATCGCCACCTCTCCCCTCATGGGCGCGCTTGCGCCCAGGGCCAGATCGAACCAAGCTTCTGGGGCACAGTCTTGATGAGGTCCGGGGTGGAGCCCCACATGACCATCTTCATCCCGCCGGGGGTCTCCCACGGCATCTTCAACACCGGCCTCGAGGACCTCCTCTTCCTCGTGGCGGCAGCGCCCGCGTCCGACATGCCCCGCTAGCCGGCTGCCGAGCCGGAGCGGGATGGCTCACTCCCTTCGAGCCCCCGCAGGCGAGGGGAGCTAAGAAGAGTGGGCGGCACGCCCGGGGCCGCGTGGCCCTCAGCGGGCCTGCTCCCGGCGCAGGATCCGGAAGGTGGAAAGGGCCGGGAGGCCCTGGACGGTGGAGCGGAGGGCCGCTAGGGCGATGAGGGCGATGTAGACCCACACGATCTCCTCCCGCACCGAAGGCCAGAAGAACTGGACGGCGCCCCCTCCCCCTCAGATGAAAAAGGCGACCATGAGACCCAAATAGAGGGCGTAGGCTGAGAGGAACAAGCCTCCGGCCAGGCGCCCCACCCGGCCCCAGAAGGCCGCCACCGCCACGAAGAGGACCATCATCAGCCCCATCGCCGGGAAGTCGAGGAGGAATGTCTGGGATTCAATCTTCAAGGGTAGGATCGCCGCCGATCCTCCCAAGACCAAAACGATGTTCAGGATGTTCGCGCCCATCACATTTCCCACGGAGATGTCCCCGTGGCCGCGGCGCGAGGAAGCGATGGCGGTACTCAACTCGGGCAAGGAAGTACCCACCGCCACAAAGGTGAGGGCGACCACCAGCTCGGGGACTCCCATGGCGCGGGCGAGGGGGACAGCGTTCTGGACCAACAGCACGCTTCCCCCCACTACGGCCAGGGCCCCCCAGAGAAACCAACCGAGCACCGGGCCCCATCTATGGGGGGAGGAGCTCTCGCTCCGGGTTCCTCGGCCCCATCCCGAATGGCGAGCGGAGTACCACAGATAGAGCCCCGTCCCGGCCAACAGAAGGTATCCTTCCAGCCGTCCCAGCACACCGTTCCAGCTCAGGGCCACGAGAACCGCCCCAGCGGCCCACATGGCAACGCCCTGCGGGCGAACTACCGATCGCGGGATGCGGACGGGTCGGATGAGGGCCGCCACGGCCGCGATGAGGCCGATGTTGCAGATCGTCGATCCCAGCGCGTTGCCCACCGAAGTGGCGGGGCGGCTAAGGACGGCCGCAATCCAGGATACGCTGAACTCGGGAGAGGTGGTGGCGAAGCTCACCACGGTGGCGCCCACCACCATCTTGGGGACTCCGGTGGCCTCCGCGATGCCCACCGCCCCGTCGGTGAACCACCCCGCTCCCCCGGTGACCATGATTAGGCCCACCAGGAAGAGAACGACGTTCAGCCACAAAGGCAGGCCCTGAAAGAAGGACTCCATTCCTGGGCTTAGTCTCCGGGCGTTCGGGAACGAGGGCGCTAGGAGTTTAACACCTCGGTTCGGTGGAGGTCGTCGAGCATGAGGAAGCGGAGCTCCCCCGCGCTCAGGGAGTAGACCATCGGCATGAGAGCCGCCACCAGGATGGCGGGAAAGGTCCAGAGGGCTTGCTCCACGGCTTCAGGCCCGGGGCCCCGGATGGGGGCGCGGGGGGCGCGCATCCGCCCCCCGGGCGGCGAAGGGCTCCTTCACGGCTCCTCTCCCCGCGTGCCTCACGCCCGCGCGAAGATCTCCCGGAGCTCCTCTCGGTCCTGGGTCCGGGCGAGCGCCACCATCAGCAGGATGCGCGCCTTGGGCCCGCTCAGGTAGCCTCCCGAGATGGCCCCGCGCTCGAGGAGGCTGCGCAGCGAGCCAGGAAAGGCATACGCCGCGTGGGGGCAGCCCCCCAGGATGCGGGTGACCACCACCACGGGGATGCCCGCGCGCAGGGCGTCGCAGAGGGCGTGGTAGTGGGCGTCGTTCACGTTGCCCCCTCCCACCCCCTCCACCACGATGCCATCGGCCCGCTCCCGGGTGCAGGCGCGGACCAGCAGGTCGTTCGCCCCCTGGGCCATCTTGATGAGCTGCACGTTCTCCTTCACCCGATCCACCTCGAAGTGCGGGCGGCGGTCGGGCTTGCTGAAGAAGGTGACGCTGTCCTTGGTGACCATTCCCACAGGCCCCCCGTCCCGGGAGGAGAAGGCGGCGAGCCGGTCGGTGTGGGCCTTGATGGCGTCCCGGGCGGAGTGGACCTCTCCCCCCAGTGCCACCAGGACTCCCCGCTCGCGGGCGGCGGGGTCAGCCGCAACCCGGACGGCGAAGAGGAGGTTGCGCGGCCCGTCGGCGTCCTTCTCGTCGAAGCGCCGCTGGGCGCCGGTGAGGACCACGGGCTTCTCCGAGCCCAGGGTGAGGTCCAGGAGGTAGGCGGTCTCCTCCAGGGTGGCCGTCCCGTGGGTCACCACCGCCCCCGCGGCCGACTCATCGGCGAGCGCCTCGCGGAGGCGGTCCCGCAGGCCGAAGGCGGTGGCGGTGTCCATGCGGGAGCTGTTCACCCGGGAATGCTCCACCAGCCGCAGCTCGGCCACCTCGGCCAGCCCTGGGGCGGCCGCCACCAGGTCCTCCGCGCTCGCGGCCGCCACCCATCCGCCGAGCTCAGCGTCGTACTTCGAGGCGATGGTGCCCCCCGTGGCCACGATGCACACCCTCGGCTTCGCCATAAAGGCTCTCCTCTCACCCCCGCCCCGCCCCCCTCCATGAACCGGGCGCCATCTTATCGCCCCCTCCCCTCGGGGGCAACGGCGCGCCGGCGCCCGTTGACACCTCGCGGGCCGAGGGCTGGCCCCCAGACCGCCCCCAAGTTCCGCTGACCGCCCTCAGCCGCCCAGGGGGCAAGTTGAGGGGAGTCCCCTTTTTCCCCTTGACCGGGGCGGCCGTGTGTGCTAAATAGTCCTCATTCATAAGGCTTTCCCCGCCCGCCGCGAGCGCATGAGCGAGCGTAAGGTCTCCTGTGAGGTTTACGGGATCGGAGCGAACCCCATCCCCATGGAGGTGGAGGAGCGCTACCTCAGGCCACGCCAGGTGTTCGAGTTCGAGGGAGAGCGTTACTTCATCGTCCGCGTCCAGGAGCTGAACAGCCTGGCCCGGGTGAACGTTCTTCCCCTCAGTCACCGGCGCGAGGGGCGAGGGCCAGGCCAGGCGGCGCGCTTCAAACGGCCTCCCGCCTCCACCTGAGAGGGGGGTTCCCTCCCCGCCCTATCTCCGAGGGCTTCAGGAGTCGCAGCCCGGGTCGCCCCCGCATCTTGGGCCCTGTCGGGAAAAGGCGCCCCCTTCTCAATCCGCCGCCTCCAGCATCGCTCTCGCCCCTGAGGCCCTCTCCCGAGGGACCCACCGACCTATCGCCCTCCTCAAGTCCTTGCGGTAGCCAAAGATCCTCTC
>JBHIBR010000131.1:0-5733 GCA_046759145.1 Nitrospinota bacterium
AGGCGGGGGCGGGGGCGGGGGAAGAAGTCGGCCTTGTGATCCTCGACACCCTGGGGGAGCTGGCCTCAGCTTATGAGGTTGCGGACGTGGCCTTCGTCGGTGGGAGTCTCATCCCCCACGGTGGCCAGAACCTCCTCGAGCCGGCGGGTTGGGGCGTTCCGGCACTCTTCGGCCCTCACATGGGCAATTTCCGGGAGGCGGTGGAATGGATTCTGAGGGCGGGAGGGGGCCTCCAAATCTCGCGGAAGGAGGGCCTCTCGGAGGCCCTGGCCTCTCTCCTCGGGGATAGCTCCCGGGCCCGGGAGATGGGAGGGCGGGCGGCGGCCGTCGTGCGGGCCCACCGGGGCGCGCTCGAGCGAAGCCTCGCCCTGGTCGAAGCTTGGCTCGGCCCTTCCGGGGCTGGAGGGGGGACCTCTTGAGAGCCCCACCCCCCCCGCCCCGCAGGGTGGGCCTTCGCACCAGTCTCGGGGAGGCGCTGGGGGGAGAGGACGCCTCGCTTCCCCTCCGGCTACTCCTGGATGTTCTACGCCCTCTCTCTGTCCCTTATCGCCTGGCGCAGGCCGCGCGCCTGGCCGCCTACCGGAGGGGGTGGCTTCGCGCGGCCCGCCTTCCTATTCCCACGCTGAGTGTGGGCAATCTCTCGGTGGGGGGGACCGGGAAGACTACTACGGCCCTCTTCATCGCCCGCATCCTCCTGGAGGCGGGCCTCAAGCCCGCGCTGGTGAGCCGCGGCTACGGCGGTGAAGGGAGAGGCCCCCTGGTCGTCTCGGATGGCAAGGGGCACCGTCTTCCCTCGCCGCCGGCCTCAGATGAGGCGGCGCTCATGGCGCGGGAACTCCCGGGAGTGCCCGTGGTGACGGGCTCCGCAAGGGTCCGCGCGGCCGAGAAGGCGGTCGAGGAGCTGGGCGCGCAGGCGGTGGTGCTCGACGACGGCTTTCAGCACCTCGCCCTCAGCCGGGACCTCGACCTTGTGCTGCTGAGTGCCCCCCGTCCGCTGGGAAACGGCCGCCTGCTGCCCGCCGGCCCTTTGCGGGAGCCGCCCGGCGCTCTGGAGCGGGCGCATGCCCTGCTCCTCACCGGACTGGACGGAGGGGAGCTCGACAGGGGAGAGGAGGAGCTCCGCGACCGTGCGGTCCGCGCGGCGGCCCCGGGGAAACCGACGTTCGGTGGACCGACGTTCGGTGGACCGATCTTCCGGGCTCGCTATGTGCCGGAGGCGCTGGCGGCTCTCGGAGGAGAGGGCGAGAGCCAGCCGGTCTCGGCCTTGCGGGGACTCCGGGCCCTCTCCTTCTCTGGTTTGGCCCGGCCGGGGAGTTTTGAAGGGCTCCTCGAGCGGGCGGGTGTAGAGCTCCTAGGGAGCTGGGCCTTCCCCGACCACCACCGCTACCAGCCCCGCGACCTCCGCGCTCTGGATGAGGAAGCGAGGCGCCGGAAGGCGGAGCTTTTGCTCACCACCGCCAAGGACGCGGCGAAGCTCGAGAGGCTCGGGCCCCTGGGCTTTCCCGTCTGGGTGGTGCGGGTGAAGCTCGCCTTCGAGCGGGAAGAGGAGTTCCGCGCCCTCGTCCTGCGGGCGGCCAGTGCGACCGGGCTCAGGTCTTGAGCTTGCGGCCCAGGCGCTCCTCCACCGTCAGCAGCACAGTCCCGTTCCTCCCTCATTGCCCCGCAGGGCCAAAGGGCGCCTTTCCTCACGCCCGGGGTGCCCGGAGAAACAAAGGACTGCCTTGCCCCCTCGATCCTTAGTTCCGCACCTCGATGAGCTTGCGGGTGCCCGCCGCTGCGAACAGGATGTTGC
The DNA here is from genome assembly GCA_046759145.1 of Nitrospinota bacterium. GTDB lineage: Bacteria > UBA8248 > UBA8248 > UBA8248 > JBHIBR01 > JBHIBR01. Next base: position 1,793 of record JBHIBR010000131.1, read on the forward strand.
CCGCCCAGGCGGCGAGCACCGGGGGCAGCAGCCCCGCATGGCCCAGGGAGAGCCCCAGGTGGTAGAGCAGGAGGTAGAGGAAGCCGATGAGGAGGGTGAGCGCCACGCCCAGGGCGATCCCGCCGCTGCGACTGGTCCTGAGGCTGAAGGGGACGCCCACCAGCGCCAGCACGAAGCTCACCAGGGGCAGGGAGAGCTTCGCCTGGAGGTCCACCTCGTAGCGGGTGGGGTCAAGGCCGTTCACCCGCAGGGTGTGGATGTACTCCCGCAGCTCCCCGAAGCTCATCTCGGCCGGGTCCTTCCCCGTCCGCTTGAAGTCGGAGGGCTTGTCCTCGAGGGGGAAGGTGCGCCGGCTGAAGGGTTCGCTCCGCACACCTCCCCCGGCGGAGAACCGGTGGTAGAAACCCTCTTCGAACCACCATCGTCCCCCCTCCCAGCGGGCCCCGGCCGCATCCACCCTCTCCCGCAGGCCGCCCGCCCCGTCGGGGCGGAGGAGGCTCACCCCTTTCATCCGGTCGTTGAACGGGTCGAAGAACTCGATGTGCCAGATGGTGCCGTCCTCGGAGCGGTACCAGATCCGGTTCACCCGCCGGAAGCCCCGGGGCGCATGGCCCTTGATCCTGACGTTCAGGATGTGGCTCACGCGGCGGTTGGTGTAGGGGATGACGTACTCGTTGGCGAAGAAGGTGAGGACGCTCAGGCCCAGGGAGGCGAGGAGGAGCGGGCTCACCACCCGGTGGAGGCTCACCCCGCATGCCCGCATGGCCGTCACCTCATTCTGGCGCGAGAGGGTGAGCAGGCAGAGCACCACGGCCATGAGCACCGCCAGCGGGACCGACCACACCGCCAGCTGGGGGATCTTGAAGAGGAAGTAGTTCGCCGCATCCGCCAGGGAGGCCCCCTTCTCGATGAAATCGTCCACCCGCTCGATGAACTCTACGGCCAGGAAGATGTTGAGCGCCCCCGCCATCCCCAGCGCCAGGAATTTTAAAAACTGCCCGAGGACGTGGCGGACCAGCAGATTCACGTCCCCTCCCTCCCCACCAGGAGGCGGCCCAGGGGGAGGGCGCCCAGGCCCAGGGTGGCGCCCCGGTGCACGCGCCGGAGCGCCCACGCGGCCAGCGGGCCGAAGGTGAGGTTGGGAAGCCACACCCCCAGGGCTACCGGGAGGGCTCCCTGCTCCCCCAGGCCCTCGCCCAGGGTGCGGACCACGTAGTAGAGGAAGAGCGCCGCAAGGCTCAGCACCATCCCTCCCCCTCTGCCCGAGCGGCGGTTCTGCACCCCCAGGGCTGCCCCCAGGAAGCCCAGGATGAGGCACGCGAAGGGCGTGGCGAACTTCCGGTGGTACTCCATCAGGTAGCGTCGATATTTCGGGTGGTCCGGGGTCAGCTCCTTCAGCTTCTCCTTCAGGGCATCGAGGGAGAGCTGCTTGAGGGAGCGGCCCAGCGGCCTCTGCCCCTCCAGGGCGCCGTGGGGTTCGAGGAGGAGGTCGTAGGTCGAGAAGCGGACGAGGTGGTATTCGCGCTTCGCGGGGAGGAAGCGGTGGAGCGCCCCGTCAGCCAGCCGCAGCACGACGCGGAAGGCATGGGGCTGGGCGAGGAGTTCCCCCCGCTTCGCCACAATGAGCTGGTCGGCCTCCTTGGGCCGGGTGTCCGAGATGAGCACCCCGCGGAACTCTCGCCCCCCGGGCCGGACCTCCCGCACATAGAGAACCACCCCGTCGAAGGCGTCGTTGAACACCCTCTCCTTCACCTCGAAGGCCGAGGGCCGCGCCTGGACCACCTGGTATTTGAGCTCCTCGAAAGCGCGCAGGCTCCAGGGAAGCGCCTGGAAGATGAGGAGCACCGAGGCCAGATAGGCCAGCGTGGAGAGGACGGCTACCCCCACCAGGAGCCGGAGGAAGCTCACCCCGTGGGCCGCCATGGCCACCAGTTCGCCATCGGTCGAGAGGCGGCTGAAGGTCATCACCGCCGCCACCAGCAGCGCCACCGGGATGGTGACGATGAAGAACGAGGGGGCGATGATGGCCAGGAGCTTCCCCACCAGCAGGAGCGGGACCCCCTTGTTCACGATGAGCTCGGTGAGCTGGAGGAGGCGGTTGAGGAAGAGCAGGAAGGTGAAAAGGCAAAGGGAGAGCAGAAAATAACAGGAGAGCTCGGCAAAAATGAACCGGTGGATCCGGACCATGGTGCCCGCCCCGACTCCCTCGCCGGGGGCCACGCGGCCCCGGGCGGGAAGCCAACTATCTTGAGCCCCCCTTCCCCGCCGGGGCTCCAACGGAACGGGGGATTTCGCTCCGGCCCGGTGGCCGGGGGCCACGCGGCCCCGGGCGGGAAGCCGGCTCTTTTGAGCCCCCCTCGGCAACCGGGCTCAGGGGAAGTGGGCGCCTTCGCTCCGCCCGGGTGCCGGGGGGCACCCCGGTGGCCGGGAGCCAAGATAGGAGGCTTTCCGCCCCCTGTAAAGGGTTCTCTTCGTTGACTGAGGCCCTTCATTTTGCTAGCTTTTCTCCGTTTGACGGAGACGGTAGGGGAAAGCCCATCGGGTGGGCCGGGGAGGTGCCCTCGACCGGATGAATGCCTCGCCCCTCTCACGGCGCCCCGGAAAGCGCCGCCGCAGCAAGGATCGCAGCGCCCTCCGCAAGCGCCTCGAGGCCCAGCTCCTCCTGGCCGGCGCCTGGTTGGTGGGAGCCCTCCCGCCCGGTTGGGGGAACGGGCTGGCGCGAGCCGCCGGGGGTTGGGCTTGGAAGAGGTGCACCAGCCGGCGCGAGGTGACCCTCTCCAACCTCCGCAGAGCGCTGGGCTCGGAGCTGGGCGAGGAAGCCATCGAGCGCATCGGCGAGCAGTCGTTCGAGAACCTCGCCCGCACCGTGGTCGAGAACTGCCGCCTCTGGGTCCGGGGGCCCGATCGGGTGGGCGAGGTCGTCCGCGTCGAGGGCCTCCACCACGTGGAGCGCGCCCGGCGCGAGGGGAAAGGGATCATCTTCTTCACCGCCCACCTGGGCAATTGGGAGCTGGTGGCCCTTTACTCCGCCCATCGGGGCTATCCTCTCCACCTGGTGGCCCGCCCCCTGGACTATCCCTACCTGGACGCGCGTCTCTCCGCCCTCCGGAGCCGGTGGGGGAACCGGGTGGTGAGCAAGCGCAACCCCCTCTGGGATTGCGTGCGCCTGCTCCGTCAAAATGCTGCCCTTGCCATCCTCCTGGACCAGAACGTGCTCCCGCGCCAGGGGGTGTTTGTGGACTTCTTCGGACGCAGGGCTTGCACCTCCCCCATGGCCGCGATGCTGGCCCTGCGGACGGGAGCGGCGTGCCTGCCCGTTTTCGTCACGCGCGAGCCCGATGGGCGCCACCTCATCCGAGTGGGGGAGCCCATCCCTCCCGTGCGCACGGGCGATGTCGCCCGAGATGTAGTCGAGACCACCGCCCGCTTCACCCGGGCCATCGAGGCCGCCATCCGGGAGCGGCCGGGGCAGTGGCTCTGGATGCACCGCCGGTGGAAGGCCCGCCCCGACGAGGAGGTTCGCGTGGGGGGCTCGGTCCGCCGAACGGAGGCGGGGCGATGAGGGCTTCGGTTCCCCTGCCGAGCGAGGCCGGGAGCGTTCTCGTTCTGGGCCCCACATGGGTGGGGGACACAGTTCTGGCCACCCCCTTCCTCGCCTCGCTGCGGTCCGCGCTGCCGGAGGCGCGGGTGAGCTTCCTCGCCAACGGCTGGACGCGCGCCCTGGTGGGGACCTTCCCCTGGGTGGACCGGGTGTTGGTCTTGGGAGAGGGAGGCGGCGGCGGGCGCAGGGGCCGCTGGCGGGGGCTTCGCCGGGTCGTGGCAGAGCTCCGAGAGGAAGCGCCCGACATTGCCTTCCTCCTGCCCAACTCCTTCCGCTCCGCCCTCGTGGCCTTCCTCGCCGGGGCAAAGCGGCGGGTGGGCTACGCCACAGGGTGGAGGAA
>JBHIBR010000132.1:0-5728 GCA_046759145.1 Nitrospinota bacterium
TCGACCGGGTCCCCGAAGGGGGCCGACCGCCCCCGGGCCACCCACACCCCCGGAGCGAATCCCAAAGCCGCCAGCCGACGAGCCTCCTGCGGGTGGCAGGTGAGGCGGGCCAACGTGCCGCGCTGACCCTGCCGGAGCTCTGCCAGAGGGACGATCATGGATGAGCCTCCTCGAATATCTCCCGAGTAGAAGACCATAAATCTCTCTAAAACAAATATACGAGTTTTTGCGGGACATGTCAAATTATTTTTTTTGACAAGGCGAAATCATTCTCCCCCTGCTCGCCAGATGCCCGACTCCGACGGACGCTCCCGAGACAAGGGAAGCAGGGGCTATCTCTTCGGCGAGGGGGAGAGCCTGCCGAAACCGGGTGTTATCGCCCCTTCGGCCTCTTCTCGGCCACAGACTTCAGGAAGGCGAACAGGTGGGCCACCTCGTTCCCCCCCAGGCAGAACCCCACCGAGCCACGGCTGCACTCTCATGGGATGTACTCCCCCGGCGGCCGGTCCAAACCCTTTATGCCCAGTGGGCCAGGCCCCCCAGGTACTGGCTCGCCTTGATGAGGTGGACCTGATTGGCCCCGTCCGAGTGGAGGAAGGAGAGGGCGTCGCGCAGGCACTTCTCGACGGGAGCCTCCTTCATGTAGCCCATCCCTCCCCATATCTCTATGGCAAGGGTGCACACCCGCACCGCCGCCTCCGCGGCGAACACCTTGGTGAGCATGCTGTAGTGGGGCTCGAAGGGCTCCTCGTACTCGTTCTTCCAGGCGGTCCTCCACACGTAGGAGCGCGCCGCATCCAGGAGCATGCACATCTCGGAGAGCATCAACCCCACCGCCTGGTGCTCGACGATGGGCTTGCCGCCCTGGACGCGGTTTTTGGCGTACTCCAGCGTCTCCTCGTAGGCCCTCCGGGCGGGGCCCAGCACGGTGGCCGCGGCCTCCACGTGGCTCGCCCGCGCCAGCTCCTTCTGGAAGCGGAGGCCCTGGTTCACCCCCCCGATGAGGTCCCGCTCCGGGATCCGGCAGTCGCGGAAGACCAGCTCGGCGTTCTGGACGTTCCGCTGGCCCAGCTTGTCGTGGACCTTGCCGATGATGAAGCCCGGCGCCCCGGCCGGCACCAGGAAGGTCGAGCACCCCCTGTCGAGCCCCACCGTCTTGTCCGTGCGCGTGCAGATGAAGTAGAGCTTCGCCAGCCCCCCGTTCGAGATGAAGTGCTTGGTGCCGTTCAGGACCCAGACGTCTCCCTCCTTGCGGGCGTCCATGCGCATCCCCAGGTGGGGCCCGTACTCGATGCCGAAGGTGTCCGAACCGTAGTCGGGCTCAGTGAAGGCGATGGCGAGGAGGTAGCGGTGGTCTTCCATGAACCGCGGCAGGTAACGCCCCCGCTGATCCTCGTTGACGACGTCTGTGAGGATGTAGGTGTACTTCCAGGTCTGGTCGAAGGAGACGGCGATGCCCAGGTCCCCCACCGCCAGCTCCTCCCCCACGATGCAAACCGTCAGGATGTCCGCCCCTCCGCCCCCGAACCGCTTGGGGACAGCCAGGGTGCGGAGGCCCAGCCGCGAGGCCTTCTCGATGATCTCCCAGTTGAAATTCTCGGCCGGGTCCGGGACCTGGTCCCCCCGCGCGGCCCAGGGCTTGACCTCGCGCTCCACGAACTCGCGGGCGAGCCGCTGGAGGCCCCTCTGCTCCTCGCTCAACCGAAACTCAACCATCTCTCGTCTCCTCCCCCTGGAGAACCGCTCGCGCGATCCTCACCCGCACCGCCCGGCTGCGCGGCGTGCGCCCCAACCGTTGCCATGCCGCGAGGGTCCGCCCCGCTTGCTCCGTCAGCGGCACCCTCGCTGCGGCTCTCCCACCGGCCCCCCAGGCTGGCATGGGGAGGCACTATCTTTGCGGCCCATGGCGCTACTGCGAGGAGCGGGAGGAGTCGCGGCTGCGTATGACCAGGGTCGGGCAGGGCGCGCGGCGGAGCACGCTCTCCGTGACGCTCCCCATGAACACCCGGCTCAGGCCCGTCCGCCCGTGGGTGGCCATGATGATGAGGTCCGCCTTCTCCTCCCTCGCGACGTCGAGGATACCCCGGCCGGGCTCGCCCCACCGTATGAGGGTGGTGGGCTCGGACTCGAGCTCCTTCCTCTCCCCGGGGCCGAACACCTCGCGCATCATCCCCACGAGCATGCGCTCGGAGTCGGCCCGGATGTCGCTCTTCACCCGGCCCCAGTCCACGTACACCTCGTAGGGGACGGAGCTCTCGGGTTCGGCCATGACGTGGAGGACCAGGAGCTGGGCGCCGTAGTCCCGGGCGACGTCGGCGGCGACCGCGAGCGCCTCCTTCGAATACTCCGAGAAGTCCACCGGCACGAGGATCTTTCTCACTTTGAGCTTCGGCATGGCGCTCCCTTTCCCTTCAGCTCAGTGGGCCGGCTCGCTCGGGGCGCGGGCCAAGAGCACGGCGACGGGGGCGCGCCGGAGCACCTGCTCCGCCACGCTTCCCAGGATCCACCGCTTGGGGCCGCTGCGCCCGTGGGTGGACATGGCGATGAGGTCCACCTCCCGCTCGGCGGCGTGGGCCACGATCTCCTCGGGGGGGAAGCCGTAGCGAACCGAGACCGAGGTCTCCACCCCTTTCGCCCCGAGCGCCCGTTGCTGCTCGCCGAGGTAGGTCTCCGCCTCCCGGATGACGCGCACCTGGGAATCGGTGGGGTCGACCCCCGGGATGGGGTGCGCGTAGGCCACCCGCAGCAACGTCACCCGAGCGCCGTGCACCTTCGCCAGCTCCTCGACCAGGGGCAGGATGGCCTCCGCCAGCGGAGACCCGTCCAATGGGACCAGGATGTGCCCAAACATGTTACTTCCCCCTGTCTCCTAAAGCCACGCCAGCCCTCCCGCTGCCGGGGCGGCACAATGGGCCACACATCGCGTCCCCCGTCTCCATCACCCGCCCGGCCAGTTCCGCGCTCATCCACATGCCCATTGAGAAGTATATCAAGGAATATATGAGATGTATATCCTTTTATATATCTCCTCCCGCCCCAGGGGCGTCTCTGACCTAGATCAAGAGCAGACCCTGCGCACTCCCAGCGCTCAGGGCTTCAGCCCAGGCGCTCCCCGCCCCGGGCGATCCGCTCTAGCCGGTCCCGGTCCAGGATCCGGAGGGTTTTGCCCCGGAAGGTGAGGATCCGCTCCTCTTCGAAGCGCCGCAGCGTGCGGGAGAGGGTCTCCTTCTACATCCCTGCGCCCGGCGCCCCTCAGTCTTCCTCGAGGACGAGGCGCTCCAGGCGGGGCTTTTCGAGCCGCTCGAAGTCCTTGTAGGAAACCGTGAGGGTCTCCCGGTGGGTCCCGGCGCTGAAGGTGATGCGCTCGTTCTGGGCCAGGGAGGAGTCGGCCACCACATCCAGCCCGAAAAGGTTCCCGAAGGGCGGCATCGCCCCCACCTCACACTCGGGGAAGAGCCGCGCAAACTCGCTCTCTTGGGCGAGGCGCACTTCCCCTTCCCCCAAGAGGGCCCGCAGATGGGCCAGGTCCACCTTTCGGTGAGCCGGGACGACCGCCATGAGGAAGCGCCGCTCCGTCTTCACCACCACCGTCTTGGCGACCATGCGGCCGGGCACGTGCTGGGCGGCCGCCACCTCCTGGGCGGTGAAAGCTTCGGCATGGGTGCCGGTGCTATAGGGAACGCCGTTGGCTTCCAGGTAGTCCGTCAACTTCTTCACTCTGGCCATCGAACCGCCCTCCTCCGCGCCGCAACTCCGCTCCCGAGCCGTTGCAACCCGAGGATATTTTAGCACTTCCTCCCCCCGCCCAATAAGGCGAGGTGGCCCTCGATTTTTTCCTTGCCCGGCGGAGAGAAAGGGGTCTATATTTACGCAGATAAGGCTTTCCGTTTTTAGGGGCACTTGGGGGGCGGTCTTGTGATCTACTCGAGGCCCACCGAATATGCCATCCGGGCGATGGCGTGGATAGCCTCCCAGCGGGGGGGTGCGACGCGCTTCACGGCGAAGCAGATCGCCGAGGCGGAGGGCCTCCCCCAGCCCATCCTGGCCAAGACCCTCCAGCTCCTCGCCCAGCGGGGGTTGCTGGAGTCCCGCAAGGGGCCCGGAGGGGGCTTCCGCCTTCAGCGGGACCCGCGACAGATCTCCCTCCTCGAGGTGGTGGAGGCGGTGGACGAGTTCGACATCTCCTGGCGGTGCGCGGTGGGGCTCGCCGAGTGCAACGACGAGGTCCCCTGCCCCCTCCACGACCGCTGGCAGCACCTGCGGGACTACATCCTCCGTTATTTGCGCTCCACCAGCCTCGAGCAGATGCGGCAGGCGGTGGTCCGGAAAAAGGAGCTGGCGGTGGGGAAGAGATAATTTTTTTCGTTGATTTTCGTAAATAAAAGTCCTAAATTATGATTAAGGCCCGTCTCCGAGCCCCCGGGCTGAGGTCGCCGAAGGGCACGAGGTCGGCCGGAGAGAGCGAGGCGATTTCTTTATTCATTGTGCTTTCCGGAGCTCTCGTAAGGATCATCAGGCTTAGGGAGGGAAGGGCATGGCGCGGAAACGGTATGCCATGCTGGTGGACCTGGACCGATGCATCGGCTGCCACGCCTGCTCGGTCGCCTGCAAATCGGAGATGGGGATATCCCTGGGGGTGTGGCTATCGCACGTCAAGTATCTCGAGAACGGCAGCTACCCCAATGCCAAGCGCTACTTCCTCCGCAATCAATGCAACCACTGCTCGAATCCCCCCTGCGTCATGGCCAGCGGCGGCGCCATGGAAAAGCGCGCGGACGGGGTGGTCCTCATCAAAGACCCCAAGAGCCCCAACATGCGTTACGCCATGATGGCCTGCCCCTACCACAACATCAGCTCGGCGACCTGAACGACCCCGACCGCATCGCGCAAAGGCGCTGCGGGCCGCCCAGTCGGCGTTTCTGGCCGAGCACCTGCTGGCCTGGGCGCCGGCCTACTGCGAGCGGGCCGCGGCCGAGACGAGCCACGAATTCTTCCGGGGTATGGCCCGTCTGACGCGGGCTTTCCTGGTGGCCGATGCAGAAAACCTCTTCTCAGGATCGGAAAATCCCTTATCATGATTGGTAGAAGGGGTATTCGCGAGAAGGAGGAGGACTCCCATGGATGACCTTCCCCCCAGCCTCCAGGCTTTTCAAAAGGCCCAGCCCAGGGTGTGGGCAGCCTACTCCGAGATGGCCGAGGCTTGTTCTCGAGCGGGCCCCCTGGACCGCAAGACGGCCTCGCTCATCAAGACGGGCATCTCGGCGGCGGCCAGAAAACGCACCTCCCTCGCCACCAACATCCGCCGCGCCCTGGAGGCGGGGGCGAGCCGCGAGGAGATCGAACACGCCATCGTCCTCACCGCCACCACGCAGGGCTTCTCCACCATGATGGAGGCGATGGCCGTATGCCGGAGCGCCTTCGAGGCGGCGGGCGGGAGCGGTTAAGGCGACCGTTTCACCGGGAGAGAGAGGTACTATGGAGCGCTACCAACTGCCCCTCCAGGAACGACGAGGTTTCTGCAACGTGTTCTTCTCCGCCATCGGAGGGGACGGGGCGAACATGGCGGCCAGGCTCCTCTTCCAGGTGGGCGTGGACCACCTGGGCCTCGACGGGGGCTATGACGCCAGCTACGGGAGCGAGAAGAAGGGGACGCCGACGGACGTCTCGGTGAAGTTCTGCCCCCTGGGAACCCCCGGGGAGGGTGAGAGGGGGGAGTCACTCACCAACT
>JBHIBR010000133.1:0-5724 GCA_046759145.1 Nitrospinota bacterium
TCGTCGGGGAGCGCGACATCCTCACCCCGCCCGCCCACGCCGAGGTGATGAGGAGAGGGATTGCCGGCTCGCGCCTCGTGGTGCTCCCCGGCGTGGGCCACATGAGCAACCTCGAGGCGGCGGAGCGGGTGAACCAGGAGGTGGGCGCCTTCATCTCGGGGATCGCCCTCTGAGCGCGGTGGAGTTGGGGGAGGTGGGCCGATGAAGCGCCTTGGCCATGTGGCCCTCAAGACGGCGAACCGCCCCGCCATGCTGCGCTTCTACCGGGATTTCCTGGGCATGCGGGTGGTGTACGACACCGGGCTCTCGGCGATGGTGAGGCTCACGGACTCGGAGTTCGACTGCGGCATCGTGCTCGCAGACGCGAGCGCCTCTGAGCGCGCCGAGCTGGTCCACCGGGGGCGGATGTGGCACCTGGGGTTCGGCGTGGCCGACCGCGCCCAGGTGGACGCCTGGGCGGAGCGGGGGAAGAAAGAGGGCGTCCACGTCCTCGGGCCCGTCGAGGACGCCTATGTCGGCTACTTCTGCATGCTCCGCGACCCGGACGGGAACCTGGTGGAGCTCTCCGCCCCCGAAGGGGTGAACGGGATGTAGGGGCGGCCCGTCGAGCCCGGCCGCCTCCATTTGTCATTCCGAGCGGAGCGAGGAATCTCGGGGTCGACTCTGTGGCAAAGCAGCCGAGACCCCTCGCTCCGCTCGGGGTGACAAACTGAAGGGCTCGGGGTGAGAACCTAAGCTGTCATTCCGAGCGCAGCGAGGAATCTCGGTTGTCCCCGAAGGCCGCCGGCCCCGCCCGTCAGGACCCACCCGAGACCCCTCGGCTGCGCCTCGGGGTGACAGGTGGAAGGCTTGGGGTACCTTGCCATGTCCTTCCGTGCACCCTTTCCTGTCATTCCGAGCGCAGGGAGGAATCTCCGCTTTCCCCGAACCACCCCTCGCTCAGGTCCGACCACCGAGGGTTCGCGGACTCGATGAGGGAGACCTTCTTGGCCCGCCGCCAGCTCTTGATTTGTTTCTCCCGCGCGATAGCCTCGCGAACATCGTCGAAGATCTCGAAGTGAACGAGTCGCGCGATGTTGTACCGGGCGGCAAAGCCTCTGACCAACTTGTGCTTGTGCTCATGCATGCGCCGAGCCAAATCGTTCGTGACACCCGTGTAAAGGGCCCCCGACCTGCTGGTCATGATATACACGTAGTACTGACGCACAGAGGTTTCACCTCCGGGGGGCCTACGCTCCAGATAGAGTAACACCGTGATGCCATTGCAAGCCCCTTCCTGTCATTCCGAGCGCAGGACGAATCTCGGGATTGGCTCTGCGGCGAAGCAAACCGAGACCCCTCGCTCCGCTCGGGGTGACAGGTAGAGGGCCCAGGGTGGCAAGGAGGGGGCTCGGCGTGACAGGAAAAGGGCTCGGGGGGACAGGGAGGGGACGGAGATTGGGCTTCGGCGGCACTCGGGCCCGTAACCCTAACCCCAAACCCCTGGCCTCTCCCCCCCTCACCCCTCCTTGGGCGCTTCGGCCAGGGCGGCGTTGTCTGCCCGCACGGCCTCCACCAATTCGCTCACGATGCCCGGAACCGCCGCCGCCACCCGGTTCCAGTTGGGTGCCTGGGGGGTGCCCAGGGGGTCTTCCAAGAACCTCTCGCAGGCTATCTTGATCCCCTGGACGAAGACCTCCGTGGCGGTCTCCTCCGCGTGGCGGTCGAACGTGAAGCCATTCATGGCGGCCACGGCGTGGTAGTGGACGATGGCGTCCTGGGCCGCCCGCAGGTAGGCGGCAGTGAGGGAGCGGACGAAGCCCGCCACAAAGGACACTCCCTCCGAGGCCAGGGTGTGCAGGAGCGACTTGGTGACGTCGATGCTCATCCGGAAGAGCCCCCTCTCGGGTTCGCCCACCGAGAGGTCCTGATGCTTATGGTCGTAGAGGTCGCATAGCTCCACCTGGCATACGCGCCTCGTCGAGCAGTTGCGGAAGACCTCGGCCAACACCCCCACCTCCAGCCCCCAGTCCATGGGGATGCGGTTGATCCGGGCCAGCTCCGCCTTGATGGCCATCTCCCCCGCCAGGGGGTAGCGGAAGCTCTCCAGGTACTCCAGGAAGGGGTGGTAGCCCGCCAGCTGGCGCAGCGCCCGGATGAGGGGACCCACCAGGAGGCGGGCGGCCCTCCCGTAGAGCTGGTCCGAGGCCCGGGCGTAGAAGCCCTTGGCGAACTCGTAGTCGAAGTTGGGGTTGGCGATGGGGTAACAGAGGCGGGCGAGGAAGGCCCGGTCGTAGGTGAGGATGTCGCAATCGTGGAGCACGATGTTCTCGGCCCGCCGCCGTCCCAGGGCGTAGCCGAAAGCGGTCCACACGGCGCGGCCCTTGCCGGGGATGTCCACCTCGATCTCGTTCTCCTGCAACAGATTGAAGATGGAGCGCACCCTCGGGCCGTCCAGCCAGAGGATGTTGCAGTTCGTGAGGGGGGCGAAGAACTCCCCGGCGTGCTCGAACTGGGCGGCATCGGCCCGGTCCAGCACCACCACAATCTCATCGAGGTAGTCCACCCCGGCGAGGGTTTCCACCATCCGGGCGAGGGCCGGTCCCTCCAACTCGCTGTAGAGAGAGGGCAGGATCAGGGTGGTGGGGCTCACCTCGGTGAAGCGGCGCAGCTGGCGCTCCAGCCCCTCCAGGTTCTCGGGCCCGAGCTTGTTCAGGGTGGTGATGACGCCGTTCTGGAAGAAATCAGCCATGGGAGAGCTCCAGAATCCTCCGGCACCGTGTGACCCCGGGAATGGGGGCGGCCAGAGGGAGGAATCCACCTCGAATGGGACGAGCCCCGCAGCGTCGGGTCAGATTCCCCCCCCGAAATCTAACCCATGGGCGGCAGGAGGGCAAGGGAAAGCTCTTTACAAGGGAGCGGGCGCCGGATAAACTTTAGAATCATTCGCTTGGCAGGGAGGGAGCCCAGCCTTCCCTGTCGAGTTGGCACGCGGAGGACGATTGGACCGCCCGACAAGATACCTCCTCTTCACCGACCTGGACGGCGCCCTCCTCGACCACGAGCACTACGACCTCGAGGCCGCCCGCACCACCGTCGACGCCCTCCGGGGCAGGGGCGTCGCCCTCATCTGCAACTCTTCCAAGACGGACGCCGAGATCCGCGGCTACGTGGAGGAGTTGGGCCTGCCCGACCCCTTCATCGCCGAGGGGGGAAGCCTCCTCTTCTGCCCCCGGGAGTACTTCCCCTTCCGGCCCGAGGGGTCCCGCGAGGAGGGGGAATACTGGGTCCAGCTCCTGGGCCGGCCGCTCGAGGAGCTGGCGCGCGCCTTCTTCGAGATGCGCGAGGCGCTGGGCCTCCCCCTGCGGGCGGCATTCGAGATGAGCGATGGTGAGCTCCAGGAGGCCACCGACCTCCCCCTCGAGCGCATCCCCCTCATGCGGGCCCGGCGGGCGAGCGTCCCCTTCCTGTGCCCCGGGCCGGGGGGAGAGGGGGAGCTGGCGCCAGCGCGGCAATGGGCCCTGGCCCGGGGGCTGCGCTACGCCCGGGGCAGCCGCTTCCACATCCTGACAGGCCCCAGCGACAAAGGGGAGGCGGCGGCGCTCTTGGCCCGGATGTACCTTCGGGTCTTCCCCCGGGTGGTGACGGTGGGCGTGGGGGACAACCTGAACGACCTCCCCCTCCTCCGGGAGGTGGACCACCCCATCGCCATCCCTACGAAGAGCGGCGTCCGGCCCGAGCTCGCGGCGGTGGCCGGTGTGCGGCTCGCCCCCGCCCCGGGCCCGGCGGGCTGGAAAGCGGCGATAGAGGCCCTCTTCCGGGATCTCGGCCAGGAGATCGCCCCTCCCTCTTCCCTCTTGCTTGGGGGACCCCGATGAGTCGTCCGCTGAAGTTTGACACGGCCATGCGGCCCCCCGTGGCGCGCCGCATCGAGGAGATCGACGCGGCCGACGTGGTGGTGGGCATCCCCTGTTACAACAGTGCCCCCACCATCGGCCACGTCGTGGCCACCGCGAGCCGGGGACTGGGGGAGTTCGACAAGACCCTGCGCCCGGTCATCATCGTCTCCGATGGAGGCTCCACCGACGACACCCGGGAGCTGGCCCGGGAGGTGGAGCTGGCGCCCTGGCAGGAGCTGATCGTCACCATCTACCGGGGCGCTTCGGGCAAGGGGACTGCCTTCCGCCTCATCTTCGAGGCGGTGGAGCGGCTGGAGGCGCGGGCCTGCCTTGTGTTCGACTCAGACCTCAGGAGCATCACCCCCCAGTGGGTCCGCTTCCTCCTGGAGCCCATCCTGAGCGGGGGCTACCACTTCGTCGCGCCCAACTACGCCCGCTACAAGTACGACGGCACCATCACCAACAACATCGTTTACTACCTGACCCGCTCCCTTTACGGCAAACGCATCCGCCAGCCCATCGGGGGGGACTTCGCCTTCAGCCGGGAGCTCGCCCGCTACTACTCCGACCAGGACGTGTGGACGAGCGACGTCGCCCGCTACGGGATCGACACCTGGATGACCACCACCGCCATCACCGGGGGCTTCCGCACCTGCCAGGCGAACCTGGGCCTCAAGCTCCACGACGCCAGGGACCCGGCGAGCGACCTGGGCTACATGTTCCGACAGGTGGTGATGACGCTCTTCTGCCTCATGGAGGCCAACGAGCCCATCTGGCGCGCGGTCCGCGGGAGCGAGCCGGTGGAGTCCTTCGGCCTCGCCGACCTCTGGGAGCGGGAGCCCGAGCCCGTGCCGGCGAGCCTGGACAAGCTCATCGACTCCTACCAGGCGGGCTTCCACCTCTTCCGGGGCGTGTGGCAGGACTTCATCAACCCCGAGAGCTTCAAGGCGCTCCAGCACCTCGCCCGCGTGCGGAACCCCCGCCACTTTCACCTCCCGAACGAGGACTGGGTCCGCATCCTGTGGGACTTCGCGGCCACCTTCCACCACCTGCCCGACCACCATTTCAAGCTGGTGGACGTGATGAGCCCCCTCTACTACGGCCGGGTGGGTTCCTTCGTGGTCGAGACGGAGGACATGTCGAGCCGGGAGGCGGAGCAGGTGGTGGAGAGACATGCCGAGGCCTTCGAGGCCGACAAGGACTATCTCATCGAGCGCTGGGACAACGGACGCCGGTGGAGCCAGAAGGTGGCCCGCGACATGGAGCACCTCTAGGCTAAGGGAGCAACGGCGAGGGCGATGGTGCAATTGCCCCGCTTTTGCTTCTCCAGGATGAGCCGCCCTCCCCGCGCGCTCAGCAGGGCGGCGGGCTCCGCCACCCCCCAGACGCCGGTATGCTTGAAGACCACCTCCGAGGGGCTGGGGATGGGCACCGAGTTCGCCTCCTCCCGGGTGTAAACGGCAAGCTCAAAGCCGTGCGCCCGGCAGAAGGCGAGGAGGCCGGGCTCGTCCTTTTTCATCTCGACCGTGGCGAGGTTTCGCACCGAGGCGAAGGCAAGGCGTTGCTCCCGCAGAGTGTCCCGCACCACCGCCGCCACCTCCTCCTCGGGCGTCCCCTTGTTGCAGCCCATCCCGACCACCAGGAGGCGGGGTCGGAGGAGGGCGGTGCGCTCGGCCGGGAGGGGGCTGGCGGGGGGCGGATCCTCCAGGCTGAGCTGGAGGCAGGCAGAGGGGGGCCCGGAAGGGGCTCCCTGTTCCCCCGCTCGGCTGCAGCCGGGCGGCACAAGGTCGGGGTGCCCCTCCAGAAGGAGGCTCTCATCCAGGAGCAGCACGGGCTCGCCCGCCCG
>JBHIBR010000134.1:0-5659 GCA_046759145.1 Nitrospinota bacterium
CGGTCTTTGGGGATCCAACTGATGTGCTCTGCAGACGCGCCATCTTGTTCACCCGGGGAAGGGGGTGCCGCGAGTAAGAGGGGGGAGAATCGCAATTGACGAGAGAGGAGAGGGGAGGCCGGCCGACGGGGGGCGCCTTCGGGCAAACCCGGTTCGCCGTGGGCGTGGATGTGGGTGGGACCTTCACCGATGCGGTGGTGGTGGACACCGAGCGGGGGATCCTCCATCAGTCGAAGGCCCCCACCACCCCTGCCGACCTCTCCCAAGGGGTCTTCGACGCCCTGGAGATCGGCAATGGGCTCTCCGCCGAGACTCTCCTGCCGCGGACGGGGAAGTTCGCCCACGGTACCACCCAGTCCTCCAACGCACTCCTCATGCGGAGGGGCGCGAAGGTGGGACTCATCGCCACTCGGGGGTTCGGGGATCAGATCCTCATCATGCGCGGCGGGGGGCGCGTGGCGGGGATGGGCCTGCCCGAGCGCCGCCACTTCGCCCCCACGCGGAAGCCCGACCCCTTGGTCCCCAGGCCCCTTATCCGCGAGGTGGCCGAGCGGGTGGACTACAAGGGGGCCATCCTCACCCCCCTGGACCCCCAGGAAGCGCGGCGGGCTGTTCGGGAGCTGCTGGATGAGGGCGTCGAGGCCATCGCCATTGCTCTTCTGTGGTCTTTCCGGAATCCGGCTCACGAGCGCGCTTTGCGAGGGGTTGCCGCCGAGCTCTCGCCCGGGATGTACGTAACCGTCTCCTCCGAGCTGGCGCCCGTCATTGGGGAGTACGAGCGCACGGCCACCGCCGTCATCGACGCCTATGTGGGCCCCTCCACCGTTGCCTACGTCCAGCGACTCGTGGGGCGGCTGCAGGCGGCGGGCCTGCGCTGCCCCCTCCTCATTCTCCAGGCGGGCGGCGGCGCCAGCCGAGCCGAGCGGGTGGTTTCCGTCCGCACCATCGAGTCGGGCCCTGCGGCGGGCGTCCTGGCCAGCCAGTACCTGGCCGAGCGGCTGGGGTTCCGCAACGTCATCGCCACCGATGTGGGCGGAACTACCTTCAAGGTGGGCCTCATCGTGGACGGGGCTTGGGCCTATGCCCGAGAGACGGTGGTGGGACAGTACACCTACCGGGTGCCCATGGTGGATGTGACCTCCATCGGGGCTGGGGGCGGCTCCATCGCCTGGGTGGATGAGGGGCGACTGCGCATCGGCCCCCACAGCGCGGCCGCCGACCCGGGCCCCGCTTGCTACGGGCGGGGGGGCGAGGAGCCCACGGTGACGGACGCCGATGTGGTCCTCGGCTACATCGACCCGGACTACTTCCTCGGGGGACGGATGCCCCTCCAGGCCCCGCTGGCCGAGGAGGCCGTCCGCCGGCGCGTCGCTTTGCCCCTCTTCGGCGGGGACCTCGCGCGGGCGGCCCTCGGCATCCGCCAGGTGGTGAACGCGCAGATGGCAGACCTCATCCGCAAGGTGACGGTGGAACGCGGCCACGACCCCCGGGACTTCGTCCTCATGGTCTACGGTGGGGCGGGCCCTACCCATTGCTCCCTCTACGGCCGGGAGGCGGGGCTCGCCCGCGCCATCATCCCGTTCACCGCCCCCGTACACTCCGCCTTCGGAGCGGTGTCCTCCGATGTGCGCATCACCCTGGAGCGCTCGGACCCCCAGGCCGCTCCCCCGCAGCCGGGTCGAGTGCGGCGACTCTACCGGGAGCTGGAGCGGGAGGCTCTGGACCGACTTCGGGCCCAGGGCAAGAGGCGCGGCGAGGTCGAGCTGCGCCGCTCGGCCTCGCTGCGCTACCGCCGGCAGATGCACGAGCTGAGCGTCCCCGTCCCTCGCGGGCAGCTGGACGGGCGGGCGCTGGGGCGGGTGGTGGCCGAATTCGAGCGGCGCTACGAGGCACGCTACGGTCGGGGGGCAGCCTACCGCGAGGCGGGAGTGGAGTTCATTGGCTTCAAGGTGGAGGCGACCGGAAGAGAGGCGAAGCCTCCCCTTGTCCGGAGACGCCCGGGAGGGGCGGACCCCCGCCGCGCCCTCAAGGGCCAGCGCCCCGTGTGCTTCGACGCCGCCCAGGGCTATCGTCGCACCCGGATCTACGAAGGCGAGCGACTGGTGACCGGAAACATCGTCCGGGGGCCCGCCATCATCGAGCATCCCTCCACAACGGTCGTGGCGGCGCCCGGCCAATGGGCCGAGGTAGACCCTTACCGGGACCTGGTCCTTCACCTGAGGGGGGGCCGAAGATGAGCGGCCGGCGGCTGGACCCGGTGACCTTCGAGGTGATCCTCCACAAGCTGAACCAGATTGCCGAGGAGATGTGCATCAGTTACATCAACTGCTCCGGATCGGAGCCCCTGGTCCAGGCCAACGACGGCAACGCCGGCATCACCCTCGCCGACGGGTCCATGGTGGTGGTGGGGCCCTACGTCATCATCCAGGCGAACGTGCTGCCCCTCACCATTGCCAAGGTCCTCGAGCGCTGCCGGGAGAACCCGGGCATCGGCGAGGGGGACATGTTCATCTGCAACGACCCTTGGGTGGGCCCCATCCATCAACCGGACATCACCACCGTGGCACCCCTCTTTCACGGGGGGGAGATCTTCTGCTGGACGGGCGCTTCGGGGCACCAGTCGGATGTGGGGGGGAAGGACCCCGGCGGCTTCTCCATCGGCGTGGTGGACGTCCACCAGGAGGGCCTGCGAATGCCCCCGGCGAAGCTGGTGGAAGGGGGGGAGTTGCGGCGAGACCTCTTTGACTGGGTGTTGAACGCCGTGCGGGATCCCCTGGTGGGGCTGGACGTCAAGGCCCAGATCGCGGCCAACCACGTGGGCCAGGCGCGCCTGCGGGAGCTCATCGAGCGCTTCGGGGCCGAGACGGTTAAGGCCTGCATGGAGGAATCCATACGCTACAGCGAGTCCCGCTTCCGCAAGCGCCTGACCTCCTTGCCCGATGGGACCTGGCGCACCCGGCAGTACATCGACCACGACGGCCACGCCCCCAACCTCTACAAGCTGGAGTGCACCATGACCAAACGGGGCGACCGGCTCGCCTTCGACTACGAGGGCACCGACCCCCAGGTCCGAAGCCAGATCAATTGCACCTACACGGGCCTCATCGCCGGCACCCTCACCCCTGTCTACATCATGCTCTGCCACGACATCCCCTGGAACCGGGGCATCCTGAACCGGGTGGACATCCGCGCCCCCGAGGGGGTTATCAACAACTGTCTCTATCCCACCCCCTGCTCCATGGCCACGGTATCCGCCTGCTACCTGACCCTGGACCTTGCCGCCGCCGCCATCGCCCAGATGTGCGCCGCTTCTCCTGACTACCACCAGGAGGCCATGGCCATCTGGACCGCCGCCTCAGTGGCGCCCATGGTGAGCGGCACCAACCAGCACGGCCACCCCTTCAGCCTGGTGGAGATGAGCCACTTTGCCGCCGGGGGGGGCGCCCTTACCCACCGAGACGGGGTGGACAGCGCGGGGATGTATTTCACCACCACGCCCCTCATCTCGAACATTGAGACCACCGAGCAGTTTTATCCCGTGCTCTACCTCTTCCGCCGACAGCTCCCGGACTCGGGTGGCCCCGGCATGTACCGGGGCGGCTGCGCCGGCGAGATCGCCTTCATCCCACACGGCCACGGGGGGGAGTTTCTGGAGACGGTCCTCATCGGCACCGGCCACGAGATGCCCAACTCGGTTGGCTTGTGGGGCGGCTTTCCCGGCGGGTGCGGGCGCCACATCCGCATCCGAGGCTCGGAGATCGCGGAGCGGCTCGGGCGGGGCGATCCCCTCCCGGCGAGCTTGGAGGGGATGGGGGGTGAGTGGGAGGTCTTCCCGCCCAAGGCCCCCCGCACGCCCTTCTTCCCCGGGCAGGTCTGGTACTCCAGCTGGCAGGGGGCGGGGGGATACGGCGACCCTCTGGACCGCGATCCCGAGAAGGTACTCGCCGACGTGGCGGGAGGTCTCGTCTCCCCCTCCTGCGCGCGGGAGATCTACGGCGTTGTCCCGAGTCCTGAGGGCGGCGTGGACCATCCGGCCACCGAAGCCCTGAGAGAGCGTCACCGGGCAGAGCGCCGCTCCCGGGCGGGTGGCGGCCCTGCGGGCGGCGGCCCTGTGGAATGCGGCGAGCCACCCCGGCTCGTGGGGAGGGGGCTCAGGTGCAAGGAGTACGTTGTCTGGGACGAGGCGAGGGGGGAGCTCTTCTGCCGCAAGTGCGGCTTCTCCTTCGGCCCTCTCGACGCCGACCCCAAGGGGCGCGCCCTATGGGAGGATGCCCCGCTCTCCCGTGCGGGGCCGGTCATGGGCCAGCTTTACGACCGGGGGCGGTTCGTCCTGAGGCTCTATTATTGTCCCGGCTGTCTCGCCCTCCTGGAGTGCGAAGTGCTCCGAAGGGGAGACCCCCCCGTCGGCTCACAGCTCGCCCGGGCGCGGGCCGGGATGCCGAGGAGGGCCAAGAAAAAGGGTTAAGGCCGGGGAGGCGGGCCGGGTGGGGGGGGGGGGGGGCCCTCCGGTGATCACCCCTTGGCCGACCGGCGCTTGACGAGGAATTCCAGTTGAAGCCCCCGAAGGAGGGCTTCGTGTGGCGGCACCGGGCTATCGCATAGGTGCCGACATTGGTGGCACCTTCACCGACCTCGTTTTCTGCAGGGGCGACGGCTCGATCCGGGTGCGCAAGCTCCCTTCCTCACCAGAGGACTACGCCCGCCCCGTTCTGGAGGCCGTGGGGGCCTTCCTGGCAGAGGAGCGCCTGGGAGGGGAGGCGGTCTCGGAGCTGGTCCACGGGACCACGGTCGCCACCAACGCCATCCTCCAGCGGGCGGGCGCCCGCACCGGTCTCCTGACCACCCGGGGATTCCGCGACGTGCTGGAGATCCGGCGTGTGCGGCTTCCGAAGCTCTACGACCTGACCTGGGAGAAGCCTCCGCCCCTGGTTCCGCGCCGGCTCCGCCTGGAGGTGGACGAGCGCCTGGATGCGCGAGGGCAGGTGATCCGCCCCCTCTCGGAGGGGAGCGCCCAGGAGGCCATCCGAGAGCTGAGCGCGCAAGGGGTGGAGTCGGTGGCTGTATGCTTCCTGCACGCTTACGCCAACGACGCCCACGAGCGCCGCCTGGAGGAGCTCCTGCGGGAGATGCTGCCCGGCGTTCCCGTCTCTCTCTCCTCCCGGGTCTTGCCCAAGATGCGCGAGTACGAGCGCACCGCCACCACGGTGGTGAATGCCTACCTGCAGCCCCTGGTCCAAGGATACCTGGAGAATTTGCAGGCGGGCCTCCGGGCGGCCGGCTTGGGGGCTCCCTTGCGCCTCATGCAGAGCAACGGCGGGCTGCTTTCCGCGGGGGTGACCACGGAGCGGCCGGTGCATTTGGTGGAGTCGGGCCCCGCGGCGGGCGTCATCGCCGCCCTGGGTGTGGCGCGGCAGATGGACATGCAGAACGCCCTGACCCTGGACGTGGGGGGCACCACGGCCAAGGCTTCCATCATCGAGGGGGGAGAGCTCTCGTGGACGGCGGAGATCGAGGTGGGGGCGGAGATCTCCCGCGGGAGCCGTCTCATCAAGGGGGCCGGATACCCCATCGGCCTCCCGACGGTGGACATCGCCGAGGTAGGAGCGGGGGGCGGTTCGGTGGCCTGGCTGGAGGCGGGCGGCACCCTGAGGGTGGGGCC
>JBHIBR010000135.1:0-5637 GCA_046759145.1 Nitrospinota bacterium
AGACTTGCCCCGTTTCACTTGAGCGCACTGGTGACCCTCTCCCGAGGGGGGTGACGCCATGGGTTGTAGCCGAAAGAGCCTCGCTACCCCCCTTCTCTTCCTGGTTACGCTTGTGCTTCAGTCCTGCGCAGCCCCTGGGACGCTAATGGAAGCGTCTCTTCTCCATGCTCAAGCCTTCCGCCTCTACCAGGCCGGCCGGTACGGGGAGGCGGAACCGCTCTACCGGCGCGCCCTGGCCATCCGCGAGGGAGCCCTGGGGTCCGAGCATCCCCAGGTGGCCGCGAGCCTCAACAGCCTGGCCGAATTCTACCGGGTCCAGGGTCGCTACGAGGAAGCCGAGCCGCTCCAGCGGCGCGCGCTCGCCATTTGGGAAAAAGTCCTCGGACCCGATCATTCCCACGTGGCCCAGAGCCTCAGCAACCTGGCCTTGCTTTACGACATACAGGGCAAGTACGCCAAGGCCGAGCCCCTCTACCGGAGGGCATTGGCCATCCGGGAGAAAGCCCTGGGCCCCGAGCATTCCTATGTGGCCCAGAGCCTCACCAGCCTGGCCGTGCTCTACCGGGTCCAGGGCCGCTACGCACAGGCCGAGCCCCTCCACCGGCGGTCTCTGGCCATCCGCGAGAAAGCCCTGGGGCCCGGGCATCCCAGTTTGGTCACGAGCCTCAACAACCTGGCCGTGCTCTACCAGGACCAGGCCCGCTACGCCAAGGCCGAGCCTCTCTACCGGCGCTCCCTCGCCATTTGGGAGAAAGCCTTGGGGCCTAGCCACCTCCAGGTGGCCACAAGCCTCGACAACCTGGCCTCGCTCTACCAGGACCAGGGCCGCTACGAGGAAGCCGAGCCCCTCTACCGGAGGGCACTGGCCATCCTCGAGAAAAGGCTGGGGCCGGATCACCCAACCATCGTTAAGACGCTGGTTAACATGGCAAAGCTATACGAGAAACTCGGAAGGCGGGAAGAGGCCGCGGGCCTCTCGGCGCGGGCGAAGGTGATGGAGGAAAGGCTGAGCGGGCGGCGGTGAAGGGCGTGGAGCAAGCCGGCAACGCGCCCTTGTAGCTGAGACACGCCATCAGGAGATCCCTCCGGCCGTCCTTTGGTTCGCGCGTCCGCCCCGATTCTCTCTTTCCTTGCGGCCACTTGTGTGACAGAATGCACCCGTTTCGATCCTGTAGAGCTCCGCGACCTAGCGTCCCCCCTAGGGGGGCATCGCGGCTGCCGAGGGCTGCGGCGCGCGTCGGGGGGGCCATGCGGCCCGTGCTCTTAGCGCCACGCCGGGGCTGCGGAGGGGTGGTTGCTTTCCGCCAAGGTTCCTTCTAGTTCGGGAGGGACGGGCCACCGAGGTCTTTCGGTGGCGCCCGCCCCGGGCGGGAGGTGGGACGGGGTCAGGCCGAGGGGAGGGGTCCTCACATGGAGATTGCGCTAACCATCAACGGGAGGCGGCACTCCCATGACGTGGAGCCGCGCCTGCTCCTGGTGCACTACCTGCGCGAGGTGGTGGGGCTCACGGGCACCCACATCGGCTGCGAGACCTCTGTCTGCGGGGCCTGCACCGTGCTGCAGGACGGCCAGGCGGTGAAGAGCTGCACCGTGCTGGCCGTCCAGGCGGATGGCTCCGAGGTCATCACCATCGAGGGCCTGGCGAAGGATGGCAAGCTCCATCCCCTCCAGGAGCAGTTCTGGGAGCACCACGGCCTCCAGTGCGGCTACTGCACGCCGGGGATGATCCTGGCCGCCCATCAGCTCCTCGCCCGCAATCCCCACCCCACCGAGGCCCAGATCCGTCACGCCATCGAGGGAAACATCTGCCGCTGCACGGGCTACCACCACATCGTGGACGCCATCCAGGCCGCGGCGGCCGCCCTGCGGTAGGCGCCGAGGAGGACAACCCATGGAGGTTCCCAAGTTCATCGGGGCGCCGGTCAAACGGCGTGAGGACCCGCGGCTGGTGCAGGGCTTGGCCCACTATGTGGACGACATCGCCCCTCCCGGCACGCTATACGTGGCCATCGTGCGGAGCATCTTCGCCCACGCGGTCTTGAAGGGGGTGGACGTCGGCCCCGCCCGGGAGGCGCCGGGTGTGGTGGCCGTCTTGGCCGGGCAGGACGTGGCTGGCTTAGGCCCGGTGCCGGTGGCGGGCAGTCTCCCAGGCCTGCGGGTGCCCCACCACCCGGTGCTGGCCCGGGGCGTGGTCCGCTATGTGGGGGAGCCCATCGCCGCGGTCGTGGCCGAGAGCCGCAGCGCCGCCCGCGACGCGGCCGACCTCGCCGGGGTGGAGTATGAGTCCCGGGATGCGGTGGTGGAGCTGGAGGAGGCCCTGGAGCCGGGCAGCCCCAAGGTGCACGAGGAGTTCCCCGACAACGTGGCCTTCACCTGGGAGCTCAAAGGAGGGGACGTCGAGGCGGGCCTCAAGGAGGCGGACAAGGTCATCCGCCAGAGGATGGTGAACCAGCGGGTCGCCCCCCTGGCCCTCGAGCCCCGGGGGGTGGTGGCCCACTACCTGCCGGGCGAGGACCGCCTGACGCTGTGGTCCTCCACCCAGATCCCCCACCTCCTGCGGAGCCAGGTGGCGGCCCAGATCGGCATGGCCGAGAACCGCATCCGCGTCATCGCGCCCGAGGTGGGAGGCGGCTTCGGGAGCAAGCTCAACGTCTACCGGGAGGAGGCGCTCCTCGCTCACATCTCCCGCCAGCTCGGCCGGCCGGTGAAGTGGACCGAGAGCAGGAGCGAGAACTTCCTGGCCACCATCCACGGCCGGGGCCAGGTGGGGGAGCTGGAGTTCGGCGTGAAGCGCGACGGGACCCTCACGGCGCTGCGCTACAAGGTGCTCGCCGATGTGGGCGCCTACCACCAGCTCCTCACTCCCGCCATCTTCACCCTCACGGGCTTGATGCTCCCGGGCCCCTACAAGCTGCGGAACGTCCACATGCACGTGACGGGCGTCTTCACCCACAAGATGGCCACCGACGCCTACCGGGGCGCGGGCCGGCCCGAGGCGACCTACGTCCTGGAGCGGCTGATGGACCTCGCGGCGGCAGAGCTGGGGATGGACCCCGCCGAGATCCGGAAGAAGAACTTCCCCGCGCCCGAGGAGTTCCCCTTCAGCACGGCGGCTGGGCTCAGCTATGACAGCGGCAACTACACCGCCGCCCTGGAGCGGGCGCTGGAGCTCGCCGACTACCGCGGGATGCGCGCCGAACAGGAGAAAGCGAGGAAGGAGGGGCGCTACTTGGGCATCGGGCTCTCGAGCTACGTCGAGATCTGCGGAATGGGGCCCTCGCCGGCCATGCCCGCGGGGGGGTGGGAGAGCGCCACGGTGCGGGTCGAGCCCAGCGGGCAGGTGACCGTCCTCACGGGCGCCTCCCCCCACGGCCAGGGACAGGAGACCACCTTCGCCCAGATGGTGGCGGACGGGCTCGGCGTTCCGGTGGAGGACGTGCTGGTGGTCCACGGGGACACCGACGTCGTCCAATACGGCATCGGCACCTTCGGGAGCCGCGGCACGGCGGTGGGGGGGACGGCGGTCTACGAGGCCCACCTCCTGGTGCGGGAGAAGATGGCCAAATTCGCCGCCCTCGCCCTGGAGGCCGACCCCAAGGACATCGCCTTCGCAGGGGGCAAGGTGTTCGTCCAGGGAAGCCCCGAGAAATCCCTCCCCTTCGCGAAGGCGGCCTGGATGGCCTACGAGGCCAAGAGCTTGCCCCCCGACACCGCGCCGGGGCTCGAGGCGACCTACTTCTTCGAGCCCAAGAACTTCACCTTCCCCTTCGGCACCCACGTGGTGTTGGCGGAGGTGGACCCCGAGACGGGGGCGGCGGAGATCAAGCGCTACGTTGCGGTGGACGATTGCGGGGTTGCCCTCAACCCCATGCTGGTGGACGGCCAGTTGCACGGCGGGATCGCCCAGGGCGTGGGGCAGGCCCTGGAGGAGGAGCTGGTCTACGACCGCTCGGGTCAGCCCCTCAACGCCTCCCTCATGCACTATGCCCTCCCCAAGGCCGACCGGCTTCCCCGCTTCGAGACCGCCCGCACGGTGACCCCCACCCCGGTCAACCCCCTGGGGGCGAAGGGGGTGGGCGAAGCGGGCACCATTGGCTCCACGCCGGCGGTGGTGAACGCGGTCCTCGACGCACTGGCGCCATTCGGTGTGCAGCACATCGACATGCCCGTGCGCGCGGAGAAGATCTGGCGCGCGGCCCAGGGGAAGGGGGTGTGAGATGATCCCGGCCCGGTTCGATTACCGCCGAGCCCGCTCGGTGAAGGAGGCCGTCCGGCTCCTCGCCGAGCACGGCGAGGAGGCGAAAATCCTCGCGGGAGGCCACAGCCTCCTTCCCATCCTGAAGGCGCGCCTCGCGCAGCCGGGCTTGCTCATCGACATCGGACGGGTGCGCGGCCTGGACGGGATCCGCGCGGCGCGGAGGACGCTCATCATCGGCGCCCTGGTCACCCACTACCAGGTCGAGAGCTCGGAGCTGCTGAAGGAGCGCTGCCCGCTCCTGCCCGAGGTGGCGGCTCAGATCGGCGATGTGCAGGTTCGCAACCGGGGCACGGTAGGGGGGAGCCTCGCCCACGCCGACCCGGGGGCGGACTACCCGGCTGTGGTGATCGCGCTTCGCGCCTCGGTGGAGGCCCAGGGGTCGAGGGGAAAGCGCGCCATCGCGGCCGATGAATTCTTCACCGACGTCCTGACCACCGCCCTCGCGCCCGACGAGGTGCTCACGACCGTCCGGGTCCCCGCGGCGGGCAACCGCAGCGGATCCGCCTACTGTAAGGTGGCCCAGCAGGCGAGCGGCTTTGCCATCTGCGGGGTGGCGGCGCAGGTGGCTCTGGGTCGGGGCAACAGGGTGAAGGCGGTGGGCCTCGGCGTCACGGGCGTGGCGGGCCGTGCCTACCGCCCGAAGGAATCCGAAGCGGCTCTCCTCGGGGAGAAGCCCACGCCGGCCGCCCTGGACGCCGCCGCGGCCCGCGCGGCGGAGGGGGTGGAGCCCCTGGAGGATCTCTACGCCTCGAAGGAGTTCCGTGCCCACCTGGCCCGGGTGTGGACGCGCCGGGCGCTCGAGAAGGCCCTCGAGCGGGCACGCGCCTGAACGCCGCTCGCGCTCTCGACCCGGAGATTTTGCCCGTGGCCCCCCCTCCCCGGGCGCGGGGCACCCTGGGCGATCGGACACTGGGCTTCCTGCTTGTGGCCCTCGGGGCGGTGGTCCTTGGTTACTATGCCCTGCTGTGGCCCGTCCTCCCCGAGAGGCTCACCCGACCCGGCACTCCCTTTAACCTACTCCTGGGAGCGGCGGGGAGCGCCCTCATGCTCCTGGCGCTCGTCTTCTCCGCCGTGAAGCGCACCCCCGCAAGCTCCGCCCAGAGGCGCTGGCACCACGTCCACATGGTCGGCGGCGCCCTGGGCATGGCGCTGGTCGCCATCCACAGCGACGGGCGGCTGGCTCGGGCGCCTTCTCTCATCCTCCTCGCCCTGCTGGGCATCCTGGCCCTCGGCATCTACGGCCGCTTCCTCATGGGGGGCCTCGCCCAGCGGGCCTTCGGCACGCGGTGGGACGCCCTGGCGCCCCTCCCCTCGGTGGATAGGAGGGCGCTCGCGGAGGTCATCTCGGCCAAGGGGGCGTTGCTCTCGCGCCTTGCGCC
>JBHIBR010000136.1:0-5597 GCA_046759145.1 Nitrospinota bacterium
GCTTCGCTTCCGGGAGTTCTGTTGGGCGCCGGGGGCGGGGATGCTGCCGGCACCCCTGGCCTACACCTACCTGGGGGAGCGTTTCGGCGAGGGGGAGGGCTGGGGTTGGGCGACCCTGGGGCTCATGCTGGCGTTTGTGATCTTCTTTCTCCTTGCGCGCCGGAGGCTCTCCGGCCGGAGGACGGCCGGCGAGGAGACCTCATCCTCGGCCCGATAGCCCTCCGTAGGAGCCCCAAGACGCGGGCTCTTGAGGGGGCCCTGTGCTATCCTAGGGCCTTGCGCAGAGGGGAGGGCTGTTTCCCGTCCGCAGCGGCGTCTTCGCTACGCGCAGATGCGCCGCTTGAGATGTGGGGAGGCACGGGCCGTGGGGAGCATCCGTTTCCGGTGGACCACGCCCATCTTCGCGGGCTTCGGAGAGATTGCCCGGCTGGGGCGCGAGGCCAGGAAGTGGGGAGATGGCGCCCTTCTCGTGACCGACAGGACGCTCGTAGAACTCGGCCACGCCGAGCGGGCGGAGGCGGCCCTCTCGGAGGCGGGGGTCCGCTCTCATCGTTTCGACCGGGTGGTGCCGAATCCGACTCTGGATGTCGTCGGGGCATGCGCGGACCGCTTCCGCGAGGTGGGGGCGGACCTCCTCGTGGGCCTGGGTGGGGGGAGCGCCATGGACGCCGCGAAAGCGGCGGGGGTTTTGGTCGCGGGCGGGGGAAACCTTGCGGACTACGAGGGGCTGGGCCGGATCCGCTTTGAGCTTCCCCCTCTCATCGCCCTCCCCACCACGGCGGGCACGGGAAGCGAAGTCACCCCCGCCGCGGTGGTGACGGACCCCGACGCCCGCCACAAGGTCAACCTCGTGTCCTCCTCCCTGGTCCCCCGGGTTGCCATCCTGGATCATGACCTGGTGGTGGGCCTCCCCTCGCCTCTTGCCGCCGAGACCGGGATGGACGCCCTCACCCACGCCATCGAGTCGTTCGTCTCAAGCTCGGCGACCCCCTTCAGCGAGGCGCTCAGCCGGGGCGCCCTTCGACTTATCGCGGAGCACCTCCGGCCCTTCGTCGCTAACACTCTGAACCGGGAGGCGGCAGCAGGCATGCATCTCGCTGCCACCCTGGCCGGGGCGGCTTTCGCCAACTCCGGGTTGGGGACAGTCCACGCCCTCTCCCATCCTCTCACCTGCTACCACGGCATACCCCACGGCCTCGCCAACGCCCTCCTGCTGCCTGCCGTGCTGGAGTACAACCTCATCGCGGACCTCCCCAAATTCGCAGAGGTGGCCGAGACCCTGGGCGAGGATATCCAGGGGCTCCCCCTTCGGGAGGGAGCATCGGCGGCGGTCGAGGCCATCCGGAACCTTATCCAGGATCTCGCTCTTCCCTCCGGCCTCGGGGAGCTGGGCATGGAGGAGACGCACCTCGACGCCATGGCTGAGGACGCTATCGCGACCTCCGGGACCATTCCCATCGACCCCCGCCAGGCCGACCACGAAACCCTCGTCGCCCTCTATCGGGCCGCGATGTAAGAGCGGGCACGGGCCCGCTGCCGGATTCCATCTTTTTTTGAGCCCCCCTTGGCACCCGGGGTGCCCGCCGGCATCCGGGAGCTAGGAAGAATGGGCGTTATCGCTCCCCGCCGAGGCGGGGGGGGGTGCGCCGCCCCGAGGGAGCCGCAAGGCAGTTCGTCCGAACCTCCGGGCCACACCCTCGCGATCCGGCGTCTCACGCTTTCAACCATTTGAAATAGGAGGGATTATAAAAAATAGCTTGACAATTTCTAGCGCTTGACCTATTTTCGTTATATCTTCGCAAGAGCGAGCATCTGCAGCGGGCCCGTGCCCGCCTTTTCTTTTTGGGGAAAAATGGGTGACGACGGCCACAACCAGGAGGAAGAAAGGAGTCGAGGGGGTCCGGGGTGAGAAGGCCGTTCGACGGAAGGCACTTACGCGCAGGCCGACGCGCGAGCAGGTCGAGGCTGAGTGCCAGAAAATCCTGGAGCTCTGGGCCGCGGGCATGGGCGATTCGGAGGCCCGCCAACTTGTCGGCCTCACCGAAGCCCAGTACCTCTCGAGGGTCTACCGAATCGCCCAGGCCGAATGGGGCAGTCGCGAGGGCGTCTGGCCGAAGTTCCTGGCCCGGGCGATGGCGCGCTATCGCGATTACCAGCGGGTCTACCGCCTGGCCATGGAGAGCACCCCCTCGGCCCGCCTCAAGGTGGCCCTCGCCGCCCTGATGGCCATGAGCGCCCTGGACCGGGACATCATCGAGGTGGGCCAGCGCCTGGGGGTCTACCCCCGGGCGGCGGAGCCCGAAGGGGAGGGTCCCGAGCTGGCCTTCCGGACCCTCATCCTGGAGGCTGCAAGACGTGCCGAGTCGGCCCGATTGCCTCAGGGTAAGGCGGAGGTATTTCTCGGCCAGCCCCGCGCTCTCCCCGAAGGTTCGAAGGAGGAAGTGGAGGAGAAGGCAGGCCCAGAGGCAGATGATCGCGAGGGAGGCTGAGCTCTGGGCGGGGTTTTACGCCGAGCCCGAACGCTTCGTCCGCAGCGTCCTCAAGGCCGCCCCCGACCCCTGGCAGGGGGAGGCCCTTCGGGCGGTGGCCGAGAAGCCACGGGTGGCCATACGGGCGGGCAATGGCCCCGGCAAGACGGCCGTCGCCGCCTGGGCGCTCCTGTGGTTTCTAGCCACCCGGCCATATCCCAAGGTACCCTGCACCGCGCCCAAGGAGAAGCAGCTCTTCGACGTCCTCTGGGCCGAGGTGCACAAGTGGCTCAGGGACTCTCCCCTCGCTCCCTTCTTCGGCTGGGAGCGGACGCGGGTCTTCTTCAGGGGAGACCCTGCGGAGTGGTTCGCAGCCGCCCGCACGGCCAGGGCGCCGGAGAACCTTCAGGGTTTTCACGCAAAAGACCTCCTCTTCATCGTGGACGAGGCGAGCGGCGTGGCCGACCCCGTGCTCGGGGCGGTCGAGGCGGCCTTGACCACCGAGGGGGCGAAGGCGCTCCTCATCGGGAACCCGATTCGCACCTCGGGCTACTTCTATGACACCTTTCACAAAGACCGGGCGCTCTGGGACTGCCACAGGGTGAGCGGCCTGGAGTCGCCCCGCGTGTCGCAGGAGTTTGTCGAATCTCTCCGCCGCCGCTACGGCGAGGAGAGCGCCGTCTTCCGGGTGCGGGTGCTGGGCGAGTTCCCGGAGGGGGACTCCGAAGGTTTCCTCCCCCTCTCCCTGGTGGAAGCGGCCCTCGCGCGGGAGCTTGAGCCTGAGGGCGATGTGGAGCTCGGGGTGGATGTGGCCCGCTTCGGGGGGGACCGGACGGCCCTCTGTGTGAGGCGGGGTGCAGTGGCTCTTTCTCTCTGGGCGGCGCCCCGGGAGGACCTGATGGCCACCTGCGGGCGGATCGTGCGCGCCATCGCGGAGTGGGATGCGCGGGCGGCGAAAGTGGACGAAGGGGGACTCGGCGCTGGCGTCGTGGACCGCCTTCGGGAGATGCAGAGGGAGGGCCACGAAGGGCTCGAAGGAGCGCGAATCGAAGGGGTGAACGCCGCCCGCCGGGCGCGGCACCCCGAGGCCTACGCGGGCCTTCGGGACGAGCTCTGGGGGGCGCTCCGGGCGCGGCTCGAGGCGGGAGAGATCGACTTGAGCCGCCTCGCCGAAGATGACGAGCTGGTGGCCGAGCTCACCACCCCCCGTTTTCGGCTCACCTCCCGGGGCCAGGTCAAGGTGGAGGGAAAGGACGAGCTCAAGAGTCGCGGCCTCGCGAGCCCCGACAAGGCCGACGCCCTGATCCTCGCCTTCGCCCCCACCTTCGCGGGCCCGCCCGCCGCCGAGGCGGGCCTTGAGCCGGTGGGGAGTCCCTTCGGCAGGGGAAGGCTGGGCTTGTGGGGGAGGGCGCGTTGACGAGCAAGAGGGCGGGCACTGATAATGAGCGGGGATTCGACGCCACATCTTCTCGATGGAGCCCCGCCATGACCGCACGCCCTGCACGGAAGAAGGCAAAGGCCGCCGCTAGGGTGCCGGGGGAAGTGCGGGCATTCGCCGAGGAGCGGGGGTTGCTCAGGGCCGTCGAGGAAGCTCCCTCGAAGGCGAGGGAAATCTTCCCGGGATTCGTCGACCTGTCGGTGTCGGTCGATCACGACCCCGAGGTGGAGGGCTGGGATTACATCCGATTTGATGTCCAGTTGGACTGCGGGGTGGAAGAAGCTCTCGACGCGAAGCGGCGCTTCAACCGCTGGCTCCGGGAGGTGATCCCGCCCGGGTCGTTCCTCCTCGTCGGGGTGGTCCTGAGCTTCGTGGACGATGGATCCCCTTGATTTCCTCGCCCTCGCCGAAAGGCTTGCCAAGGAAGCTGGCGAGGCAGCACTGCGCAGCGCCATCAGCTGGGCTTATTATGGGGTATTCATCCACATCCGGGACGACCTGGAGCAGCGGGGTTTATTCATCGGGAAAGCTGGGGGTGAGCACGAGGAAATTCCAAAAAGGCTCGAAGAGGCTGGCGAGCAGCAAACTGCGGACGATCTCCGAGACCTTCGGATCGAGCGAAGGCGCGCTGATTACGAGATGCGACGGAGCTTCGTGCAGAGGGATGCCCTGGCGGCCTGCCAGGCTGCTGGGCATGTCCACAGGGCTTTCGGCTCCATCGATCCTCTGAATTTCGCCAAGGCCAAGAAGGCGACGCCTCCTTAAGTTCTCTTTCACATTCGGAAATTGTCGTGGCCCCTCCGGGGGCCTTTTCTTTTTGGGAGAGATTTTTCCATGGCCCTCTCCGACCGGATCGCGGGCTGGGTGCTGAGGACGCGCCTGGGCGAGAGCCTGGCGCGGAGGGTGCGGGAATCCCTCCCGCCCCTCTCCGGCCTCGACCCCGACGAGCACCTCTACCGGCGCCTCTCGGGGAACCCCAAGGGGCAGGCCCCTTGGGGACCCCTCTCGGGGGCGGAGCCGCGCGACCTCTCCCCCCTCCAGCAGGAGCGGGCCATACGGATCGCGTATTTCCTCTATAAATCGAACCCTATGGCCTACCGCTTGACGGAGGATGTGAAGAACTGGGTGGTGGGAGAGGGGATCAGCTTCGAGGCGGGCGACCCCAAGGTGGAGGCGGTCCTGCGGCGCTTCTGGCACGACCCCGTGAACAACTGGCCCGTCAAGCAGCACAGCCGCATCCTCGAGCTCGGCCTCTTTGGGGAGCAGTGCTATCGGGCGCTCGTGAACCCCGCGGACGGCCACGTGCGCCTTGCGCCCGTGGACCCCTCCCGGATCGACCGGGTGCTCGTGGACCCCGAGAACCCCGATGTAGCGGTCTCCGTCGTCCGCAAGGGGAGCGCCCCTGAGGGGGAGCGCACCCTCCGCGTGGTCGCCCTCGATGAGGACCCGGGGAGCCCCTCCTTCGGCCGCCTGGCGGGGGAGGCGTTCTACTTCGCGGTGAACAAGGTGGCGGGCGCCTCGCGGGGGACGCCCGACCTCCTGGCGCTGGTGGACCTGCTGGATGCCTACGACGGCTACCTCTTCACCCTGATGGAGCGGGCGGGAGCCCTCCACAGCTACCTCTGGGACGTGACGCTGGAGGATTTCACCGAGGAGCAGATCCGCGAGTGGCTCAAGACGAACCCCACCCC
>JBHIBR010000137.1:0-5535 GCA_046759145.1 Nitrospinota bacterium
GGGGTCGGTCATCTTGTAGTCCTTATGGAAAGCCGTCACATGCCAGGGGACGTCGCGGGACACCGAGACCAAAAAACGGGCCGCCTCTCTCAGTTCGTCGGGAGAGTCGTTGAATCCAGGCACCACCAGGGTCACTACCTCCACCCAAAAGCCCATTTCCACGGTCATCTTGATAGTCTCAAGAACCCTGTCCAAAACCCCACCCAGCCTGCGATAGCCACGCTGGGACATGGCCTTGAGATCAATCTTGTAGCCGTCCACCCAGGGCCGCAGGTACTCCAGGACCTCTCTTGTGGCATTGCCATTGGAGATGAAGGCAGTGCTGAGGCCCCGCTGCCGGGCCACTCGGAACACATCGACCGCCCACTCGGCGGTGATGAGTGGCTCGTTGTAGCTGCTGCCCACCAGGCTGGCTCCGCAATCCAGCCCCATCTCGACAAGGTCCTCTGGCCTTACCTGGTAGCGGTCGAAAGAGGCCAATGGGTCCCGAATAGTCTGGGAAGTGAGCCAGTTCTGGCAGTAGGGGCAGTGGTAGTCGCACCCCAGCATCCCGAAGGTCAGGGTGTCCGAGCCCGGGAGGACGTGGAAGAAGGGTTTCTTCTCGGTCGGGTCGCACTGGAGGGCGGCCACATAGCCGCGGGGGACAAGGAGGGCGCCGCCCCGGTTGAAGCGCACCTTGCAGATGCCCCGGCGCCCCTCAAGGACCTTGCAACGGTGGCCGCACGCAAAACACCGCAAAGAACTCCCCTCGAGCCGCTCGTAGAGAGCTCCCTCGGCGGTGCGGGCGTCCAGCATTTCGGCCAAGGTCGTCATGGGATGCGCAAGCCTCCCGGCGGGGTTCTCAACCCCCGCACCCTTATTCTAACCCACATCCCCCGGGCTCGCCTCCTCCCCTTCCCTACCCCAACCCCACCAGCCGGGCGGCGTTCTGGCTCGACACCTTGCGCTTGGCCTCTCCCTTGAGGTTCGCGCCCATGACGAAGCGGACGGGGTCCATCTCCATCATATCGAACGGAAAATCCGTCCCGAACACCACGTGGTCCTCTCCCATGGTGGAGACGAGAAATTCGAGCGTGCGCGAGTAGAAGGTCAGGATGTCGAAGTAGAGGTTCTTGAAGTAGTAGCTCGGCGGGTGGGGGATCCGGGGTTTGACCTCGGGACGGTACTCCCAGCCGTGGTCGAGGCGCCCCCGGATGTAGGGGAGGTGGCCGCCGGCGTGGGCGAGGAGGACCTGGAGGCCCGGGTGGCGTTCGAAGATGCCCTTGAAGATGAGGTGGGCGGCGGCGATGGTGGTGTCCAGGGGGTTCCCGATGAGGTTGGTCAGGTAGTAGCGCTGGATGCGCTCGTGTCCGGCCACGTCGGTGGGGTGGATGAAGATGAGGCAGCCGAGCTCCCCCGCCTTCTTCCAGAAGGGCTCGAAGTCGTCCTCGTCCAGGTTGCGGCCGTTGATGTTGGAGGCGATGGCCGCCCCCACCAGCTTGAGCTCCCTCACCGCTCGCTCCAGCACCCCGGCGGCCTCCTCCCCCCCGACCTGGAGGGGGACGATGGCGTAGCCCCGGAAGCGGCCCGGGTGGCGCGCGGCGAGGTCCGCGATATAGCCGTTCACCATCTCGCAGAGCCTGAGCGCCACCCCCCCGTCGGTCACCCAGTGGTAGTAACCGTAGGGGGGAGGGGAGAGCACGGCAACGTCGATCCCCAACCGATCCATCTCGGCCAGGGCCGCCGCGGGCTCGAAGAGCTTGCGGTTCCATTCCTCCTCGGCCTTCTTCTTGCTCACCGCCTGGGAGGCGGGGGCTGCCGTGATGCTGGCATGGTGCGTGCCGGGATGGGCCCGGTGGGCCTGGGCCACCTGGTCCGCCTCCCGGCTCATGCAGTGGAAGTGGAGGTCGATGACGGGGTCGGCCATGGGTTCCCCTCCCGCGCAAGAGAAGAATTCGCCCGCGGGCCCCTCAATACCAGATCAGACCCGCCGTCACGTTGATGTCCTGGGCGGTCATGTGGCGGCCGGCCTCGGAGCAGAGGAAGACGCAGAGACCCGCCGTGTCCTCGGGCGTCACGAGGCGCTTCAGGGCCGCGGGGTCGGTGAAGGAGCATTTGGCCTCCTCGAAGGTGGTGCCCGCAAAGGAGGCCATGCGCTCGATGACCGCCTGGATGCGCGGCCCCTCGGTGGCCCCCGGACAGACGGCATTGACCGTGATGCCGTACTCGCCGAGCTCGAAAGCGAGGGTGCGGGTGAGGCCGATGAGGGCCATCTTGGAGCTGGTGTAAGGGGTGCGCTGGGGGAGGGGGCGCTTTCCGCTCACCGAGCTGATGTTGATGATGCGCCCCCAGCGCTGCTCCTTCATCCGGGGCACCACGTACTTGCAGCAGAAGAAAGCCCCCCGGAGGTTGACGGCGAGCGTGTCGTCCCACTCCTCGGCGCTCACGTCCTCGAGGCTCTTCGTAGGCCCGGCGACCCCCGAGTTGTTCACCAGGATGTCCACGCGGCCCCACCGCTCGACCACGCGCCCCACCATGCGTCGCACCTGGTCCTCGTAGTGGAGGTCGGTGGGGACCACCAGGGACTGCCCTCGCAGCGCCTCAACCTTCTTCGCGGTGGCGCGGAGGTTCGCCTCGTTCCTCGCCGCCAGGGCCACTCGCGCGCCCTCTTTCGCCAGCCCCAGCGCGATGGCCTGGCCGATGCCCTGGCCGGCCCCGGTGACGATGGCAACCTTCCCCTCGAGGAGCATGCTCTTCGCCCCCTCCCTCGCCCGCCCCTCCGGCGATCCCCGGGGGCCAAGCGGCCCCGCGCGGGGAGCCAGCTCTCTTGAGCCCCCATCGCCTGCGGGGGCTCCAACAGAGTGGGCACCCTCGCACCGGCCCGGTGGCCGGGCGACTAGGGCGCCAGTTCCGCGTCGCTAAAGAAGAAGGGCACCTCGAAGGCAGCCGTCTCGGCCTCGTCGCTGCCGTGGACGGCGTTCCGCTCGATGTTCTCGCCGTAAAGCGCCCGGAGGGTGCCCGCCGCCGCCTCGGCCGGGTCGGTGGCGCCCATGAGGTCGCGCCACTGGGCGATGGCCCCTTCCTTTTCCAACACCATGAGGACGGAGGGACCCGAGGCCATGAAGGCGGTGAGGGAGCGGTAGAAGGGGCGCTCCCGGTGGACGGCGTAGAAGGCCTCCGCCTCCTCCCGGGTGAGGTGCTTCATCTTGAGGGCCCGGATGCGGAAGCCCGCCTCCTCGATCCGACCCAGCACCTCCCCCACCAGACCCCGCGAGACGGCGTCGGGCTTGACGATGGCGAGGGTGCGCTCCAAAGAGTCTCCTCGGCCGGCGCTCAAAATCCGCTCCCCCCTGGGGACGCCAGGCCGGGTGCCCTAGCCCCGACCCAGCGCCCTCGCCACCTCCGCCCCCATCTCGGCGGGGCTCCTCACCACCCGGATCCCCGCCCCTTCGAGGGCCGCCATCTTCTCGGCCGCAGTGCCCTCTCCCCCGCTGATGATGGCTCCCGCGTGGCCCATCCGGCGGCCCGGCGGGGCCGTCTGGCCCGCGATGAACCCCACCATGGGCTTGGTGATGTGCCCCTTGGCCCAGGCGGCCGCCTCCTGCTCGGCAGTCCCCCCGATCTCGCCGATGAGCACGATGGCCTCCGTCGCGGGGTCCGCCTCGAAGAGGGCCAGCACGTCGATGAAGTCGGTGCCCAGGATGGGGTCCCCCCCGATGCCCACGCAGGTGGACTGACCCAGCCCAAGGGCGGTGAGCTGGGCCACCACCTCGTAGGTGAGGGTGCCGCTTCGGGAGACCACCCCCACCGAGCCCTCCTTGTGGATGTGGCCCGGCATGATGCCCACCTTGCACTTGCCCGGGGAGATGGCGCCCGGGCAATTGGGTCCGATGAGGCGCGTCTTCGACCCCTCCAGGTGGCGGCACACATAGAGCATATCCAGGGCGGGGATGCCCTCGGTGATGCACACCGCCAGCGGGAGGCCCGCATCGGCCGCCTCCAGGACGGCGTCGGCGGCGTGGGCGGGGGGGACGAAGATGATGGAAGCATCCGCGCCCGTGGCGGCGGCCGCCTCCGCCACCGTGTTGAAGACGGGCACCCCGTCAAACCTCTGGCCGCCCTTGCCCGGCACCACGCCCCCCACCACCCGGGTCCCATATTCGATGGCCCGGCGGGCGTGGAAACTCCCCTCCCGGCCCGTGATCCCCTGGACCAGAAGGCGGGTGCTCTCGTCCACCAGGATGCTCACCCCTCCGCCCCTTCCCGCAAGGCCGCGACCACTTTCTGCGCCGCATCCGCCATGCCCGAGGCCAGGACAAACCGGAGGCCCGACCCCTGGAGGATCTCCCGACCCCTCTCCACGTTGGTCCCCTCCATCCGCACCACCACGGGGACCGCCACCTTCACCTTCCGCACGGCGGCCACCACCCCCTCGGCCAGCACGT
The DNA here is from genome assembly GCA_046759145.1 of Nitrospinota bacterium. GTDB lineage: Bacteria > UBA8248 > UBA8248 > UBA8248 > JBHIBR01 > JBHIBR01. The sequence goes on from JBHIBR010000137.1 coordinate 4,425, forward strand.
CGCAGCGGAGGATGCCGCCGAAGATGTTGATGAGGACGGCACGGACGCCCGGGTCGCCCATGAGGATGTGGAAACCCTTCTCTACCGCCTCCTGGTTCGCACCCCCTCCCAGGTCGAGGAAGTTGGCCGGCGAGGCCCCGGCCAGCTTGATGATGTCCATGGTGGCCATGGCGAGGCCGGCGCCGTTCACCATGCAGCCCACCTCCCCCGCGAGCCTGATGTAGCTCAGCCGGTGCTTGGACGCCTCGAGCTCCAGGGGGTCTTCCTCGTCCAGGTCCCGCAGCGCCTCCACCTCGGGGTGGCGGTAGAGGGCGTTGTCGTCGAAGTTGACCTTGGCGTCCAGGGCGAGGAGGCGCCCGTCGCGGGTGAGGCACCAGGGGTTCACCTCGACGAGCGAGCAGTCCTTCTCGACGAACAGGCGGTAGAGACCCCCGATGGCGGCGACGGCGGCGCCCCGGAGGCCGTCCGGAAGGCGCAGCCCATAGGCCAGCTTCCGCGCCAGGTAGGGCCGCACACCCAGGAGGGGGTCCACCGCGGACTTGAGGATCCTCTCGGGGCTCTCCCGCGCCACCTCCTCGATCTCCACCCCGCCGGCCTCGCTCGCCACGACCACCGGCTGGCGCTCGGCGCGGCCGAGGACCACCGCGAGGTAGAGCTCCCGCTCCGCCTCCAGGGCCTCCTCCACCAGCACCCGTCGCACAAGCCGCCCCTCGGGCCCCGTCTGATGGGTGACGAGGGTCATCCCGAGGATGGCCGCCGCGGCCCGGCCCGCCGCGGCGGGGTCCTTGGCGAGCTTGATCCCTCCCCCCTTCCCGCGCCCCCCGGCGTGGACCTGCGCCTTGACCACCGTCCGGCCGCCGAGCTCGCGGGCGATGGCCTCGGCCTCTGGGGCGCCGGCCGCCACCTTCCCCCGGGGGACGGGGACGCCGTAGGAGGCGAGGAGCTCTTTGGCCTGGTATTCGTGGACCTTCATGGCGGGAGGGTCACTTCCGCCGGATCCTCTTCACGAGCCACACCACCGGGTCGTAGCACTCGTCCACCACCCGCTCCTTGAGAGGGATGATGGAGTTGTCGGTGATCCGGATGTTCTCCGGGCAGACCTCGGTGCAGC
>JBHIBR010000138.1:0-5511 GCA_046759145.1 Nitrospinota bacterium
TCGACGCCAAGGTCATCGAGGACATCATCGACAACTACTTCTGAGGCTCCGGACCTGGGGGGGAGCCGGCGCCGCAGGGGAGCTTGTGTTGGAAAAGCTCCGCTGTCGCCTCGAAGTGCTGGCGCAAGTGACTTCGGGCCACTACGGCCTTTCGCTCAAGTTCGCCGAGGCGCCCTCCATCGAGGGCACCACTCTCCACATTGAGGAACCCAACCGAAGCCTCGAGCGCATCCCCCAGGGGGCGGGCCCGGAGGCTCTTCTTCGTTACCAGAAGGGGATGACTCTCCTCGAGGCGGGCCACCTGCGCGAGGGGAGCCTCCCGTGGGCGCGGCGGGCGCTCCGGGAGGAGAGCTCGCGCCCGGGCTTCTTCCGGCTCTGGCACGCCCTCGAGGACGCGCGCGTGGAGAACCGTCTCGTCGCGCGGTTTCCGGGCGCGCGGAAGAACCTCCATTCCTTCGTGCGCCGGATCCTGGAGCGGGTGATCCACCTCCGCCGCGCCGGCGCCCTCTCCCTCGGCCAGGAGCTCCGCTGGGGCATCTACCTCCTGGGCATCGGTTGCTACCCGGGAGCCCCCTCGCGCGAGGCGCGCTCCCTTTCGGCGGATTGGCTCGGAAGCCAGGCGGTCGCCCTCCTCGGGGGCGTGCGGCGGACCATCACCGAGGGAACCCATGCGCCCACCCCCCGGGAGGGCTATCGCGCGGCAGAGTTCCTCTACCGGGAACTCGAGCCCTTCCTGAAGGATGCGCCCGCCCGGGCCACCGACGAACTCCCCGTCCCCCAGCTCGTCCCCCCAGAGGGTGACGGGGAGTATGCCGAGGGGGAGGGAGAGGGCGCAGAGTCGGCGCCAGGACAGGAGGTGGGCGAAGGGGGGGAGAGGGCCCTCTCCGAGCTTGAAGCCCGCTCCCACTGGGCGGCCCAGACGGCCCCTGGGGGCGGCCCCTGGTTCGAGCTCGAAGGCCATCCCAAAGAGGTGCACCCGAGCGCGCAACTCCCCGATGAGCGGACCATCGTCATCCCGCCGGAAGGCCGCGGCGAGGAATACGAGGGGATCATCGGGAGAGCCCGCTCCGAGATCAAAGTGCTCCTCTGGAAACTCACCCAGCTCATCAAAGAGCGCTCCTATACCCGGTACGGAGGGCGCCACCGGAGCGGGAAGCTCAACGAAGCCAAGCTCTGGCAGCAGCGCTTGGGCAACTACCGGCTCTTCCAGCGCCGGGAGATGCCCCACACCTTGGACGTAGCCTTCACCCTCCTTGTGGACGAGAGCGGGAGCATGAATCGGGAGTCCAAGTACCTGGCGGCCCGAGAGGCGACCGTCTTCTTCGCCGAGGTGCTCGACCGCCTGGACGTCCCCTTCGAGATCATCGGCTACTCCACCGAGAGCTCGGAGGCCGCCATGGCGGCGGCCCTGGGGCACATCCCGGCCTTCAGATACCGCCACATCCGCCACTCCCTCCTCCAGCACCGCATCTACAAGTCCTTCGAAGACCCCTACCCCCGGGTGAAGACCCGCCTGGTAAATATCCACCCCCGGTTCAACAACTGGGATGAGGAGCATCTGCTCTTCGCCTACCGCCGCCTCTCCCAGCGGCGGGAACGGGAGAGGATCATCATCATCACCTCGGACGGCCAGCCCAACGGGGACGCCACGCACCTGGTCCATACGGTCCGGCTGGTCGAGCGCCTCGGGGTGAAGGTGGTTGGGGTCGGGGTGGTGGACCCCTTCGTGCGGGAGATCTACCCCAACCACATCGTTGTCGAAGACCTGGCGCAGCTCTCCGAGGAGCTGGTGCTGATCCTCCGGCGGGAGCTGCTGGGGCGGGCGGCGTCGGCCGCCCTGCGCTAGATGGGCGTGGGACTCGCGGCCGCCCTGGGCCTGGGAGAGCGCGAGGTGGTGAGCTTCGTAGGGGCGGGGGGGAAGACGACCCTGCTGATGGCGCTCGCCCGCGAGCTATCGGAGAGGGTGGGGAGGGGGGATCTGATCATTTCGACCACCACCACGAAGGTCTTCGAGCCCCTTGCGGGAGAGGCGGATTCTCTCGCTCTGGGCGAGCCAGAGGAGCTGTTGGCCGCCGTGGACTCCGCCCCCGCCACATGGCGCCATTTGGCTCTCGCCCGGGCTCGCCTGGGACCGGCTCCCGTGCCGGGTTCACCCGGCGAGGAGCGGGTGAAGCTGGAGGGGGTGGAGCCGCTGCTGGTGAGGCGCCTTAGGGAGCACCCTCGGGTGCGGGCCGTCCTGGTGGAAGCGGACGGCGCCCGGGGTCTGCCCCTCAAGGCCCCCTCCCCCGACGAGCCCGTCATCCCGGAGGCGAGCACCTGGGTGCTGGCGGTGGCGGGCGCGGATGCCTTGGGGGCTCCCCTCGATGAAGCGCACATCTTCCGGGCCCGGCGAGCGATGGAGTTGGGGGGCCTCCCAGAGGGTTCCCCCGTCGGGGAGGAGCTCATTGCCCGCCTTCTGGAGCACCCCGAAGGGTTCTTCCGGGGGGCCCCCGCAGGGGCGCGACGGGCCCTCTGCATCAACAAGGTTGATGTGGCGAATCGGTTTGAACTGGCCCGGGAGATCGGCTATAGTATCAACGCAAGGGTTGGGGCCATCGAGGTAACCCTCCTGACTTCTGCTAGGGAGAGAGAGCCCGTCTACGAGCGCATCGGGGGCAGGGAAACCCACGAAGCGCGGAAGTGATGAAAGCAGGGCCATGAAGGATATTTACCAGTACATGGCGGCCCTCCAGGAAGAGGGCCAGAGCGGCGCCCTGGCGACGGTTGTCGCCCGCAGAGGGTCGGCCCCCATGAGCGGCGACGCGAAGATGCTGGTGCGCGGGGACGGCTCCATCGTGGGGACGGTGGGGGGCGGCTGCCTGGAGGCGGAGGTGTGGCAAACGGCCCTCCAAGTGATAGAAGAGGGCACCCCCCAGAAGCTCACCTTCAACCTCACCCAGAAGGAAGCGGGGGACAGCGGCCACATCTGCGGTGGGGTGGTGGACATCCTGGTGGAGCCCATCTCGGGCTACGACAGGGAGCTGCTGTGGGAGATCACCGACATCCGCACCCGGGGGGGGAGCGCCACGCTCGCCACGGTTGTCCACCCCGGACTGGGCGAAAAATTGGCGGTCGGGCGAAAGATGTTGATCCGGCGCGATGGGAGCACCCTGGGGAGCATCCCCGGCCTGGAGGCGGAGGTCTGGCGGGAGGGGAGCGAGGTGATGCGGGGGAGATCGCCGCTCCTTCTGCGCTTTGACCCCGCCCCGGTGCGCCAAGGTACCCGCCGACGCCAGGAGGGGGATGCGAGCGAGGTCTTCCTCGAGCCCATCTCCAGCTGCCCCACCCTCTACCTCTTCGGAGGGGGCCACGTCTCCTTGAACGTGGCCCAGGTGGCCCACCTCGCCGGGTTCAAGGTGGTGGTCGTGGAAGACCGGCCTGCCTTCGCGTCGAAAGAGCGTTTCCCCATGGCTGAGCGCCTGGTCGCGGGGCCCTTCCCCGATGTGTTCGATCAGCTCTCCATCGACGAGGGCGACTACCTCGCCATCATCACCCGCGGCCACGCCAACGACGAAGTGGTGTTAGGGTGGGCCGTCCGGACTCCCGCCCGATACATCGGCATGATCGGCAGCAAGAGTAAGGTCCTCCTCACCTACCGGCGGCTGCAGCAACAGACGGAGCTCTCGCGAGAGGAGTTCATATCGCGAGTGCATGCGCCCATCGGCTTGGACGTCGGGGCCGACACCCCTGGCGAGATCGCCGTTGCCATCGTGGCGGAGCTCATCCGTGTGCGCCGCCAGGCTGCCGAGGAAGCGGGGCTCCGCTCTGCCCCGAGCAAGAGGACAAGCTCCTTTAAGTCTTTTAACCGGTAGTCCCTTCCGGTAGCGCTTCCTCCCTGCGAAGCTGAGGCTGGAATAGGTCGCTCGTTTTTCATCTCTGGAGAGTTGTGCGTGCCGCGCGGGCGTTGGCTAGAGAGCATCGTCGACTTCCTCTTCGCGCCCCGCTGTCCGCTTTGCGGCCGGGGATTGGGCGAGGGGGCGTGGCCCCCCCTCTGCCGCGATTGCCTCGGGGAGCTGGAGCCCTTCGACGCCCCCGGGTGCCCTTGCTGCGGAAAACCCTTTGAATCGCCGGCCGCCCTCAGCCACAGCCCCGCCCACCTCTGCGCCGACTGCTGCGACGCCCCTCCCCCTTTCCTGATGGCCCGCAGCTTCGGCCCCTTCCGGGGCACCCTCCGGGAAGCCATCCACTGCCTGAAATACCGGGGGAAAACGCAGCTTGCCCGGCCGCTGGCACGTCTTATGAGTGAGGCGGTGCGGGAGCGCTTCGGCGACGAAGGCGGGAGATTGCCCACCTGGGACGGGGTTGTCCCCGTCCCCCTCCACAAGCGCCGCTGGAAGGAGAGAGGATTTGACCAGGCCCTTTTGCTCGCCGATGAACTGGCCGCCCAGCTCGAGCTGCCGCGCGTGGCGGCGCTCTCGCGGGTGGCATGGGGGGCTCCCCAGACGGGCCTCAAGGAGCAGGAGCGAAGGCGCAACGTGCGGGGCGCCTTCGCCCTCGCCCCGGGGGTGGAGGTGGAGGACAAGGCCTTCCTCCTGGTGGACGACGTCTACACCACCGGTGCCACCCTCCGCGAGTGCGCCGCCGTGCTTCGCAGGGGGCGCGCGCGGGCTGTTTTTGCTTATACGGTGGCTCGAACTATATGAGTTTATTGAGTTTGACATCGGGGCACAAGCATTGCTTATACTTGTTTTAGGTAATCGGCTTAGCGCTCATCCGGGCGCGGTCGGCCGAAGGGATTGGAGGGGAGGATTCTTGACCGGGACCGTAATTCTCTTTGGTGAAAAATATATAGCGCTCTCCACTCTCCCGCCCGAGGTATCCGCGGATGAAGCTACGCCTAGCCCGAGAGGATCGCGAGGACATCGGAAGGCGGTTGCGCGAGCTGAGGAGTTTCTACGAGCTCGAGCAGGTGGAACTGGCTGACCGGGCGGGGTTGTCCCAAGCGGTGATCAGCCAGTACGAGAAGGGCCAGACCGAGCCCAGCCTCTTCTTCATCAAGTTCCTGGCCGAGACCTTCGGCATCTCGGGCGACTGGTTCCTCTTCGGGGCGGGGCGCTCCCCCCACGAGCAGCTGCAGAAGGAGATGCGCGTCCAGATCGCCGCCAGCGTGGAGGCCGAGGCGGAGGAGCGGGAGGGGGCATTCTACGGCATCCCTCTGCTCGACGTGTGCACGGCGGCTGCCCCGGGGAAGGTGCCCGATGAGAGGGTAGGAGGTTGGGAACTGGTCCACATCTCAGAGGTGACAGGCAGGACCAATCTGGTGGCGATCGAACTCACCCCGGAGCTGGCGGCGGGCATGGAGCCCGTCTTCCGTCCGGGCAGCAGGGTGGTCATCGACCGGGACGACAAGACCATCGTCTCGGACGCCTACTTCGCGGTGAATACCCAGAGAAAGAAGGGCGGGCCCCGGGGCGCGGCCATCACCGCCATCCGCAAGCTCAACCTCACCGGCAACCGCCTCTGGCTCATCCG
>JBHIBR010000139.1:0-5508 GCA_046759145.1 Nitrospinota bacterium
GGCGTCTAAACGCTCATGTCCCCCGGCCCCAGGAACTGCCCATCCGCCGGGCGCTCCCTTGTGTGCTCGCCCCGCCCCGCGGCTTCAGCCGTTGTCTCGCCCGACCTGAGGGGCTAACCTAACTCCAGATGCGGTACTTCCAACAGCCTGGAGGGGGGTCGTCCTTTGCTCGACGTCCGGCTCATCCGAGAGAAGAGGGAGGAGGTCGCACGGGCCCTGACGCGCCGGGGGGAGAGCTATGACGTGCAGGGGGTGTTTTCCCTCGACGAGCGCCGCCGCTCCCTCCTCCACGAGGCCGAGAGCCTGAAGCACCGCGTCCGGGAGCTCTCGAAGGAGATCGGGGCGAGGAAGCGCAGGGGAGAGGAGGGGGCCGAGCTCCAGGCCCTCATGGAGGAGAGCGCCGCCTGCGGCCGCCGGGGGAAGGAGCTGGAGGGAGAGGTGCGGGAGGTGGAGGAGCGGCTCAGGGATTCACTCCTTTTCCTCCCCAACCTGCCTCATGCGACGACGCCCGATGGGGCGGGTCCGGAGGAGAACGTAGAGGTGCGCCGGTGGGGAGAGCCGCCCGAGTTCGACTTCGAGCCCCGCTCCCACGACGAGTTGGGGGAGGCGCTGGGGATCCTGGACTTCAAGCGGGCGGCCAAGCTCGCGGGCGCGCGTTTCGCCCTCTATCGGGGAGCGGGGGCGCTCCTGGAGCGGGCCCTCATCTCCTTCATGCTCGACCTCCACACCCGCGAGCGGGGCTACACCGAGTGGCTGACCCCCTTCATGGTGTCGCCCGAGTGCATGGAGGGGACGGGCCAGCTGCCGAAGTTCAAGGCCGACCTCTTCTCGGTGGATGGGGACCAGTTCTTCCTCGTGCCCACGGCCGAGGTGCCCGTCACGAACATCCACCGGGGGGAGATCCTGGGCGGGCGTGAGCTCCCCCTGCGGTACACCGCCTACACGCCCTGCTTCCGGAGCGAGGCCGGCTCTTACGGGCAGGACACCCGGGGCCTCATCCGCCAGCACCAGTTCAACAAGGTGGAGCTGGTGAGGTTCGCGGCGCCGGAGACCTCCTATGCGGAGCTGGAGGCCCTCACCGAAGACGCCGAGGAGGTGCTGAAGAGGCTGGGGATCCCCTACCGCGTCGTGACCCTCTGCGCCGGGGACCTGGGCTTCGCCGCCGCCAAGACCTACGACCTGGAGGCGTGGGTCCCCTCCCAGCGCACCTTCCGGGAGATCAGCTCCTGCAGCAACTTCGAGGACTACCAGGCGCGCCGGGCCAACATCCGCTTCCGCCGCGAGCCGGGCGCAAGGCCGGAGTTCGTCCACACCTTGAACGGCTCCGGCCTCGCCGTGGGCCGCACGGTAGTGGCCCTTCTTGAGAACCTCCAGCAGGCGGACGGCTCCGTCATCATCCCCGAGGCCCTGCGTCCCTACATGGGGGGGATGAAGCGGATCGGGCCAGGGACGGCGGTCCCCCGCTGATGGGCAGCCTTCCCTGAGCCCGGAGGCTCGGGGGATGGACGGACCTCCGACCTGCCCCCTGGACGAGAGCACCCGCCCCTCTCAAACCCCTCTGGCGGGCGCTCCACAAGCATCAGCGGTGGCCTAGGGGACGCTCGAGCCTTGCCCCATAGGGCGGCGGGACCTATTAGTGAGTGCGGTTTTTGGCTCTCAGCACGCGGGGCGCGGGCGTCGCGAGAATCCCATCCTCGCCAGGAGGCTCCTGCATGAAATTCGGCCTTCAGGTCATCCCTGGCCACGAGCCGGCGGGGCAGTTCATCGACTTCGTGAAGAGGGCGGAGGACGTGGGCTTTGAGGTGATCGCCTGCGCCGACGCCTTCAGCCTCTCCAGCATGCGATCCCGCGACGTCTACACGAGCCTCACTTTGGTGGCCGAGCACACGAAGACCGCCCTCGTGGGGCCCTGCGTCACCAACCTCATCACCCGCCACCTCTACGTCACGGTGAACGCCCTGTGCAGCCTGGACGACGTGGCGGGGGGCCGCGCCTGGCTGGGCCTGGGGACGGGCGACAGCCCGGTCTACCTGGTGGGCAAGCGCATGTCCCGGGTGGCCGAGCTGCAGGCAGGCGTCCAGACCATCCAGGCGCTCTGCGCCGGGAAGCCCGCCACCTGGGAGGGCAAGGAACTCTCCCCGGGGTGGAAGAAGCCCCACATCCCGGTGTTCGTCGCCGCCGATGGCCCCAAGATGCTCCAGATGGGGGGAGAGGTGGCGGATGGGGTCGTGCTCGGAGCGGGCGTCACGCCTGAGGTGATCCGATGGGCCCGAGGCCATGTGGAGGAGGGGGCCGAGCGGGCGGGGCGCAAGGAGAAGGTGCCCATCTGGTTCAACGCCATCTGCCACTTCGAGGCCGACGGCGACGCCGCCCGGCGGCGCATCCGCCCGCGGCTGGGGACCCGCATGAACCACAACTTCCGCGTCGGCTACTTCGCCGTCCCGCCGGAGCGTGTGGAAGAGGTCAAGCGCTTCCGGGAGAACTACAACGAGGACGACGTGGGCGAGGCCACGCGGAACGCGGAGTTCATGACCGACTACCTGGTGGACCGCTTCGCCATCGCGGGCACGGTGGCCGAGGGGGTGGAGCGCCTCGAGAAGCTGGCCGAGGTGGGGGCGGAGACCTTCATCACCGCCATGCCCTTCGAGTTCGAGGCCCGCCGCCGCCTGATAGACGCCTTCGCCAAGGAGATCATCCCCCGCTTCCAGAGCTGAGCGGACTTTCCGGGCGGCGCGGCGTATGCTAGCCTCATAAGGGATAGAGGGCCGCCCTGCGGAGGGATGGCCGAGCGGTCTAAGGCGGCGGTCTTGAAAACCGCTGTCCGCTTGAGGCGGACCGGGGGTTCGAATCCCTCTCCCTCCGCCAGCGTCGACTTGATCTGCTGGGGTCCTGCGGCGCGGGGCCCTCAAGGAAGAGAGGACCGGCCAGTTGGCTGCCCATCGGACGTGCTCCGGTGGGCCGAAAGAGAAGAGTAAAGCGGAGAGATGGCCGAGCGGCTTAAGGCGCGCGCCTGCTAAGCGCGTGGGGTTGGAAACAGCCCTCGAGGGTTCGAATCCCTCTCTCTCCGCCATAAGAGGTCGTGGGGGGGCCGCGGGCCCCCGGCAGCAGGTCCACGCGGCCGAAAGGAACGGGAAAGGGGTTCCCCGGGAGCCGCCAAGACGATGGAATCTTTTTTCCAAAAACTCTACCGATGGGCGGAGAAAACATTCGCCTTCCTGGAGCGGGAGGGGGGGCTCCACTGGCTTTTCTACGTTTTGGTGGGCGCCTTCTTACTCCTGCTCGTGTTCCTCAAGTTCATCTACCTCCCCCGCAGGGTGGCCGCCCAGGCCGTTCGCGGGGGTGTGGCACGCAGAGGGGGAGATGAGCACACCCCTCCCGCCCTCCTCACCTGCCCCCGCTGCCAGAGCACATTCCTGCCAAGCGGTCAGGCCCATGAGAGCTTCTGCCCCTACTGCAGCACCCCCGCTTCTCCCCCTCCCTGAGCCGAGGCCCGAGGGGAAGAATCAAGGCGGCCATGGGCTCGCGCCGGAGGCGAAATTGCCAAAGCCGCCTGGGCCTGCGCCGAGGCGAAGGCCGGCATCTTGGTGGCGAGCCTCCCCCCCGAGCCGGCAGAAAAGCCCCTCTGGGGTTGCGTCAGAGATCGCTCGCCCTCTTCCTGGCACGACAGATGCTTAATAAAATAAGGGGATTGGCGACTCCCTCGCCCCTCGGACGGAGCGCGTTTTCGGAAGGGAGGTCGGGCGGGCGCGCAGGGCTCGGGGGCCTGGGTTTTCCTGAAGTTCCCGTCTTTCCTCCAGGGAGCGGGAAGTGGAAGACCTCTTACTGAAAATCTACGATTGGATCTACGAGTGGGCGAAGTCCGTCCTGCTGAAAATCTACGAGTGGGCGCAGGAATTCTTCGAATTCCTGGAGCGCGAGTGGGAGCTCCGCTGGGACCTCTACACCCTGTTGGGCGCCTTCTTGCTCTTCCTCGTGTTCCTCAGGTTCGTCTACCTCCCCCGCAGGCTGGCCGCCCTGGCGACCCGCGGGGGTGTGGCACGCGGTGGGGGAAAGGACGCCCCCCACCCGCCCCTCCTCACCTGCACCCGCTGCGAGAGCACATTCCCGCTCACCGACGAGGCCCGCGAGAGTTTCTGCCCCTATTGCGGCACCCTCGTCTTTTCCCCCCCGGGCGCGAGGAGGTGGCCGTGGGCCCGCCCTAGGGGCGAAACGGTGGACTTCCCGAAAGAGCCTGGGCCTGAGGCAAAGTGAGCCGCCGGGCGCGCGATGCCCGGGGGCCCGGTTTCTCCTAAAGTTCCCGTCTTCCCTCCAGAGAGCGGGAAAGGGTTAGTTCGTCGGCGTACTCCAGCGCCCCGCCCACAGGGAGCCCGCGGGCGATGCGGCTCACCCGTATGCCCAGCGGCTTGATGACCTTCGCCAGGTAGAGGGCGGTGGCCTCACCCTCCATGCTGGGGTTGGTGGCCACGATGACCTCCCGGGGGGGCTTTTCCTTGAGCCTAGCAAGGAGGGAATCCACGGTTAGCTTCTCCGGGCCCACTCCCTGCATCGGCGCCAGCGTCCCCATGAGGACGTGGTAGAGACCATGGAAATCCCCCGCCCGCTCGACGGCGAAGACATCGGCGGGCTCCTCCACCACGCACACGAGGCCAGCGTCGCGGCCCGGGTCCGCGCAAAAGTTACACAGTTCGCCCTCCGCGAGGCCGTGGCACTGGCGGCAGAAGCGCACCCGCTGGCGCAGCTCGCCCAGGGAGCGGGCCAGAGCCTCCACCTGCTCGGCAGGCGCCTTGAGGAGGTGGAACACGATACGCTGGGCGCTCTTGGGGCCGATGCCGGGCAGCTTGGCCAGCTCTTCTACGCAGGCCTGTATGGCGGGGAAACGGCGCATGAGCTTCCTCGCCAGGCGACCGGGTCCCTCGCGGGACGTCCGCTCACCCCGCGCCCCAAGGGGGGCTCGGGGAGCGGGCTCACTTGCCCTTGGCGGGTGGTCGGGGGGCCCGCTGGTAAGCGGTCAGCGCCCAGCTATCCTCGGGCTGCTGCTCGAATTCCATCCGCACCACCTGCCCCAACTCGGGAGCATACCAGTAGCGGAGGACTCCCTTGCGGCCCGGCTCGACCGCGCGCTCGGCGGGGAAGAGCTCAAGGCGCAGCGCCTTGAAGGTCCCCGCCGGGGTGTGCACCCGCTCATAGGCGTCCACCCGCACCTTCACCCGGTAGGTCCTCTTGCCCCCGCCCCAACGGTAGCTCCCCGACCAAGTCCCGTTCAGTTTGAGGGGCCAGCGGAAGTAGGGTACCGCGGGCTTGGCGGACCACTCCACCTCCCCTCGGGCGTCCATCTTGGCGACGGGGTTGAACTCTAGGGTATAGAAACGACGGCCCTCGGAGAGGCGCGTCTGCAAGTCCCGCTGCTGGACCACGTAGCCCCGCTTCTCCACCCCAACCACCGTTCGGCGGAACTTACGCCCCGACAAGAGCCGCACTCCCTCCACCCAGTCCCCCACTCGCCAGACG
>JBHIBR010000140.1:0-5453 GCA_046759145.1 Nitrospinota bacterium
TTCCATGAGCGAGACCTCCCCGGAAAAGGGAGAAGAGTCAGCCTGCAGCCACCCCGCTGGCGCCCGGGCGGTGGCAAGGGGCAGTTCGGTAGCGCTCTGGGCGGAACTGATTGACCTCTACAGCGGTCGCCAGAGCCTGTCAAGCAAAAGATACGCGGCCGAGCGCGCGAGGGGGCTCGGGCTGTGTGGATGGAATGTCCCTTGTGGGCCGAAGCAGGAGGGATAGGCGCCCTGGGGCTGGGCCGGGTCGGGAGCTCCCCCAGGCTGCTGACCTGTGGGCGGGGAGGTACTTACTGCTCCCGGGGCTGAGCCACCCCGCCCGGCTCCCTCCCGGGCTTGCCTCGGCGCAAGCCCCCCCCCGCCCCGGCGGGACGGCTGGACCCGAGTGAAGAGACAGGAAAGGAGAGAGATTCTTCGCTGGGCTTGGAATGACAGAACCGAGAGGAAGTTCCAGATTGGCGAAAACAGATCATTACCGGCCCCCTCCTCCGCAGTTGGTCTAGGGCGGCCGCCCCCGCCTCACTTGGCGCTCACACCGAAAAATGGTAACCAGAGGGGGAAGGGAAACCGCGACCGGCGAGGCAAGCGCCAGAACAGTGGAAATGATGGGTGAGGCCGAATCGCACACCGAGGTGAAGACAAGGCGACGGCACGGCCCTTTCGGGGGCTTAAGCCTCTGGCTGCTCGCCCTCGCGCTCGCAGGTTGCGCAGGGCTCCCCGCCGAGCCCGGCAACCTGTACCGGGTATACGGAGGGACCCGGCCCCTCAAGCCCGCCGAGGCCACCGAGCCCGAGGCGCACGGCTACACCTTGCTCGGCCAGGAGCGGCGCAGTCAGCTCTTCCGGGGGGCCTACCCCTACTACCTGGTGAAGATTAAGCCCGGCAACGTCGCCGCCATCGACGCCATCCAGTTCTCGAGCGGCGCCTTCCTGGAGTCCCTCCCGGTGGCCTCCGAGCACGCCCGCCCCCTCGAGCGGCTTCGGGGCAGGCCCGATGAGCGGGCATGCGCCGTCGGGGCGGACCGCCAGGGCCGGCCGCTGGGTGGGTTCGTGAACATACGGGCGGACCGCCCCGACAACAAGGCCATCTTCCTCTTCATCACCCGCCCGAAACCGACGCGCTGAGCAGGAGGCGCCTACCCTCCCCCCGCGCAGATGGAGAGAGGCCGCCCTAGCTGAGGCGGGCCCGCAGGACACTGCTCGCGAGGTCGATGGCCACCACCATGGCCAGGATCACCAGCGTGACCGTGGCCACCTTGGCGTACTGGAAGCTCCGCGCGTAGAGCTGGATGTAGAAGCCGATCCCACCCGCCCCCACCAGCCCCAGGATGGTGCCCTCGCGGATGTTCACCTCGAGCCGGTAGAGGGTATAGGCGACGAAGAGGGGCAGGACTTGAAGGAGGATGCCGTAGCGGATCACCTGCAGGGCATTGGCCCCCGTGCTGCGCACTCCATCGACCTGATCCATGTCGATGGACTCCACCGCCTCGGCGTAGAACTTCCCGAGCATCCCCATGCCGTAGACGGCCGTCGCCAGCGTGCCCGGCAGCGGCCCCAGGCCCACGGCCGCCACGAAGAAGATGGCAAAGAGGATCAGGGGGACGGTCCGGATGGTGCTCAGAAACACGCGCACGGGCACCGAGAGCCACAGGGGGCTCAGGTTCTGGGCCGCCATGAACCCCAGGGGGAAGGCCGCCAGCGCTCCCAGGCCCGTCCCCACCAGGGCGATCTGGACGGTCTCTATGGCCGCCCCCGCCACCGTGAGGGCCACCCCGGCGTCGGGGGGAATCATCCGGCCCAGGAAATCCGCCATGGCGGGCACGCCCCGGGCCACCCGCACCGGGTCCAGCTCCACGCCCCGGAGGGCCCAGCCGTAGAGGGCGATGAAAGTCCCCCAGCCGAGGGCTAGCTTCAGGTAGTGGCTAGGGGCCCGGCGGGGGAGAGGGAGGGCCCCCGGCTCCATAGATGCGCTCCAGGGCCTCTTGGCCCAAGCTCTCGGGGCTGCCGTCGAAGACCACGCGCCCTTCCCGCAGGCCCACCAGCCGACGGCCATACTCCCGGGCGAGGTCCACCACATGCAGACAGGCCACAACCGTGACGCCCCGCCTGAGGTTCACCTCCCGGAGCATCTCCAGCACCGCCCGGGCCAGCTTCCAATCCAGGCTGGCCATGGGCTCATCGGCGAGGATGACCCGGGGCCGCTGCATCAGCGCCCGGGCGATGGCCACCCGCTGCTGCTCCCCCCCCGAGAGGGACTCCACCCGCTGGCGCTCCTTGTTCCCCAGGCCCACCTCCCTCAGCAGAAGGCACGCGTAGCGGACATCCTCGCGGGGGAACCAGCCGAGCAGGCTCCAGAGGGTCCCGACGGCGCCGAGCCGCCCCGAGAGGATGTTGGTGAGGGCGCTGGCCCTCTTCACCAGGTTGAACTGCTGGAAGACCATGCCCACCTGGCGGGGAACCCGGCCGAGGGGGTGCCGGCCGGCGGAATTCACCCTGGCCCTCTCCAGCAGCACCTCGCCCCCGGTCGGGAGCACGAGGCCGTGGAGGCATCGCAAGAGGGTGGTCTTCCCCGCCCCGCTGGGGCCGATGAGGGTTATGAACTCGCCCTCCGCCACCGAGAGGTCCACCCCGCGAAGGGCACAGGCGCCGCCCGGATAGCGGACGCTAAGCGCCCGCGCCTCCAACAGTGGCATCGCGAGGCGCTCCCCTCCCGGGCCGTGGCCGTTGCCCGACGCTGGCCCGAGCTCACTGGGCGAGAGGCCAGGCGGAGAGAGCTGGCCCTTTTCTCCCACCTGCCCGGATTGGACCTGGCTGATCGCTCGACCCTCCCGGACACCAAAGAATTTCTCATCCCCTCCGCTTGAATGATACACCACACATTTGCTTGATGCATCAAATTTCTTGAGAAAAAAACTTCTCCCCCCAACTTCACTCCCTCGGCCAGACCTGGCCCGCCGCTCGGATGCGCTCGGGGCCCACGCCGCAGCATCCTCCCACCCCCCTGCGCCCTTGCGAAGGAGGTTGAGGGATCCGGACGCATGGTCCTGAGAAGTAACGATATAGCGTCCCCGCCTCCATGGTTCCCTCCTCCGCCGGCTCCGCTCGCAGATGCCCCTCTCCTTCCTCTCCCGCCCTTCGGGAGGCGAAGAGAGGAGAGGGCCTCTCCCCAGGCGCTCCAGCAGCTTCGGCACCCGCTGCCCTTCGAAGGGATTCATGGAAAAAGGGGGCCCTCGCCGGGCCCCTCGTGGGAGGAAGCAAGCGATGGGTCTAATCGCCCGCGCTCGCGCCCTTGGGGGAACTCACCTCTTTTTTCTTCTCTCCGCCCCCCTCGCCGGACCCCTTCCCCCCTTCCTTCTCCGCCGAGATGGCCTTCTTCCGGGAGGCGGAGGGATAGTCCGTCACGTGCCAGCCGTCGCCCCTGAGGACGAAGCTCGTCTGGGAAATGAGACGGCGGGCTTTCCCCCCGCAGGCATCGCACTTGCGTGCGGTCGCATGGGTGAACTTCTGCAATACTTCGAAGATCTGACCGCACCTCTCACATTGGTACTCGTAGATGGGCATGCCCCTCCTCTCCGTCTTCAGCGGCCCTGGCCTTCTTCGGCCAGGCCCGCCCGGAATTCACAACCTGGCGCCGCCCCTCGCAGCGGCCCCGCTGCCGCCTCAAACGAAATGCAACCAACCCAGGTGCGCCTCATCCTCGCCGCGGACGACCTGGAAGAACGCCTCCTGAAGGGCTCGGGTGATGGGGCCGGGCTCCCCGTAGCCGATGGAACGGCCATCCACCTCCCGGATGGGGGTGATCTCGGCCGCTGTCCCCGTGAAGAACGCCTCATCCGCGATGTACAGCTCGTCCCGGGCAAAGGGCTCTTCCCGCACCCAGAGGTCCCTCTCGGCAGCGAGTTCCATGACGGTCGCCCGGGTGATGCCCTCGAGCACGCCGTGGACGGGGGGGGTCTTGAGCTCCCCTCGGCGGGCGATGAAGATGTTCTCCCCCGACCCTTGCGCCACCGCACCCTGAGGGTCCAGGAGCAGCGCCTCGTCGTAGCCGAAGGAGATCGCTTCCTGCTTGGCGAGCTGGCACACGGCGTAGTTGCCCGTCACCTTGGCCTTGGTCATGTTGGAGTTCACGTGGTGGCTGGTGTAGCTGGAGATCTTGACCCGGATGCCGCGCCGGATGCCCTCCTCGCCCAGATAAGCTCCCCATCCCCACACCGCCACAGCGCACCGGACCGGAATCCCCCGGGAGTTAATCCCCATGCCCCCGTCGCCGATGTAGATCAGGGGGCGGATATAACAGGCGGGAAGCCCGTTGGCCCGGACGGTCTCGACGACCGCCCGCTTCAGTTCCTCTTCCCCGTAAGGGGGTATGATCCCCACCACCCGCGCCGAGTTGCAGAGGCGCCGCATGTGGTCGCCAAAGCGGAAGATGGCCCGGCCCCGCGAGGTGGAGTAGCATCGGATCCCCTCAAAGACTCCAAGGCCGTAGTGCAGGGTGTGGGTGAGGACGTGGACGCGCGCCTCCTCCCAGGGGAGGAGTTTGCCATCCATCCAGATGAGCGAAGCCGCCTCCAAGGCCAAGCCTCCTCCCGTCAAAGCGGGCGAAAAAGCTGAGGTCCCCCGCGGAGACCCCAGAGACCCCTTATCCTACTCGACAATCTCCCCTAGGTTCAACCTCAATCCCCAGGCGCCGCCCCGAAGCCCCGCTAGCCCCCGTCCTCCTCGCGGCCTCCCCCACCTGGCCCTGCCCCTCTCCCCGGCTCTCGGATCTCCGTCCCGGGCGAGGGTCTCCGGTGAGGAGTCAGAAAACCTCCGGGTTCAGCAGGCACTCCTCCCGCGGCTTCTGCCCCCTCAGCACGCGCACCACATTCTCGCCCGTGATGCGGTAGACTCGCTCCCGCGCCTTCGCGCTCGACCCCCCCAGGTGGGGTGTGCACACCACGTTCGGCAGGCCCAAGAGGGGATTCTCGGGCGAGGGCGGCTCCTGCTCGAACACATCCAGGCCCGCCCCTCCCAGGCGACCCTCCCGGAGGGTTTGGCAGAGGGCCTTCTCGTCCACCACCGGCCCCCGGGCGCAATTCACCAGGATGGCAGTGGGCTTCATCCGGGCCAGCCTTTCGGCGTTCACCAAGTGGTAGGTCTCCGGGGTGAGAGCGCAGTGGACAGAGAGGAAGTCCGACTCAGCGAACAACGCCTCCAGCTCCACGAGCTCCGCCCCGACCTCCCGCGCCTGCGCCGGGGAAACCAGGGGGTCATGCGCGAGCAGGCGCACCCCGAACCCCGCCAGCATGCGGGCCACCGCCCTCCCGACGTTTCCGAGCCCCAAAATACCGACGGTGCTCCCCGAGAGCTCCGGCCCGTAGGACACGCTCCCGCGCCAGCCTCCCGCGCGCAGGTGGGACTGGGATTGGGGCACGCGGCGGGCCACGGAGAGCAAGAGGGCGAGGGTGTGCTCCG